>NZ_CDWRCK010000097.1:7069-14273 GCF_977927595.1 Frankia sp. CcWB3 | reverse complement strand
GGTGACCGAGGTGACCCGGTCGGAGTATACCACCCGCGGGCAGGCTGACGCGGAGCGGTGTGGCCCGGATGCATCACCGTCGACCGGGTCCTACTTCGGCATGTTCGCGGTAAGCCCGACCCGCCAGGGCAACGGGCTCGGCGACACGCTGCTGCGGCTCGCCGAACGGCACGCCGTGACGGCCTGGTCCGCGGCCTGGATGGACCTGCTGGTCATCGCCCAACGGGCCGAACTGATCGCCTGGTATCAGCGGCGCGGATACGTCCTGACCACCAGAACGAGCCCGTTCCCCTACGACGACGAACGGTTCGGCCGGCCGCTGCGACCGGATCTCTACTTCGCCGTCCTCCGCAAGAGGTTCGGAGACCGCCCGGGGTTCAGCGACCGCTGAGCGTGCCGGACCGTCCGTGCCGGACCGTCAGCGCGTCTCCGGCGAGGTCGACGACCACCGCGGAACCGTCGTCGACCTCGCCGGCGATCATCTCCCGCCCGATCCGGGTCTCCACCTCGCGTTGCAGGTAGCGGCGCAGCGGGCGGGCGCCGTGGACTGGGTCGTAGCCCTGACGGGCGATGAACATCCTGGCCGGCTCGGTGATGTTCAGGGTGATGCGCCGATCCGCCAATCGGGCCCGCAGGTCGTCCACCAGCAGGTTGACGACCCGCTCGATCTCGGGCAGGGTCAGCGGGGAGAACAGCACGACTTCGTCGACCTGGTGAAGGAACTCGGGCCGGAAGGCCCGGCGCAGGTCGGCCGTGATCCGAGCGCGGACCTCGGGTCCGGCCGTCCCGTCAGCGTCCGGACCGCCCGTGAGCCGTTCGGACCCCACGCCGGAGGCCAGGATGACGACGGTGTCGCGGAAGTCGACGGTGCGTCCCCGGGCGTCGGTGAGCCGACCGTCGCCCAGGACCTGCAGCAGGACGTTGAGGACGTCGGCGTGTGCCTTCTCGATCTCGTCGAACAGCACCACCGCGTAGGGCTTGCGTCGTACCGCCTCGGTGAGCTGCCCGCCCTCGACGGGCCCGGTCTGGCCGGGTGGGGCGCCCAGTAGCCGGCCGACGCTGTGCCGCTCCTGGTACTCGCCCAGGTCGATGCGGATCAGACTGTCCTCGGAGTCGAACAGGGCCGTCGCCAGGGCCCGGGCCAGCTCGGTCTTCCCGACCCCCATCGGCCCGAGGAAGAGGAATGACCCGATCGGGCGGCGCGGGTTTCCGATGCCCGCGCGGGCCCGGAGCACCGTGTCGGCGACGAGCCTCACCGCCTCGTCCTGTCCGACGACCCGGGCGCGCAGGACCTGGTCGAGGCGTCGCAGCTTCTCCCGTTCCCCCTCGAGGAGCCGGGCCACCGGGATCCCCGTCCAGCGGGAGACCAGATCGGCGATCTCGTCGGCGGTCACAATCTCGCGCAGCAACCGGTGGCCGCCCCGCCGGGGGGTGAGCCGTTCGGACTCGTCGGCGAGCCGCCGGTCCAGTTCGGGAAGGCGGGTGTGGCGCAGTTCCGCCGCGGTCGCCAGGTCGTGTGCCCGTTCGGCCTCCTCGGCCCGCCGTCGGGCCTGTTCGATCTCCTCCCGCAGCCCCCGGACTCGCCGAATGGCCTGGCGTTCGGCCTCCCACCGCGCGCGCATCGCGTTCGCCGCGGCCCGCACGTCGGCGAGCTCCCCACGGAGCTGGTCCAGCCGGGCGATGCTCGCCGGATCGGATTCCTGCGCGAGCGCGGCCTCCTCGATCTCCAGTCGGACCACCCTGCGGGTGATCTTGTCGAGGGCGGTCGGCATCGAGTCGATGTCGGTGCGCAGCATGGCGCCCGCCTCGTCGACGAAGTCGATCGCCTTGTCCGGCAGGAAACGGTCGCTGATGTACCGATGGGACAGCACCGCCGCCGAGACCAGTGCCGCGTCGGCGATCCGAACCCCGTGGAAGATCTCCAGCCGTCCTCGCAGCCCGCGCAGGATAGAGATGGTGTCCGTCACTGATGGTTCATCGATTATGACTGTCTGGAACTGGCGTGCGAACGCGGGGTCGGACTCGATCTGCCGGCGGTACTCCTCGAGTGTCGTCGTCCCGATCAGGTGCAGGTCGCCGCGGATCAGTAGCGGCTTGAGCACGTTGCCGGCATCCGTCGTCCCCTCGGCGGCACCCGCCCCCAGGACGGCGTGTAGTTCGTCGACGAACAGCAGGATCCGCCCCTCGGACGCCGTGACCTGGGCCATAACCGCCTTGAGTCGTTCCTCGAACGCACCGCGGTGCGCCGTCCCGGCCGCCAGCGCGCCCAGGTCGAGCTGGAACACCCTCCTGTTCCGCAGGCTGTCCGGAACGTCCCCGCGGAAGATCCGGTCGGCGAGGCCCTCGACGATCGCGGTCTTGCCGACTCCGGGGTCGCCGAGCAGCACGGGATTGTTCTTCGTCCGGCGGGACAGGATCTGGATCACTCGGCGGATCTCGGCGTCCCGCCCGATCAGGGGGTCGAGGCGGCCGTTGCGGGCGTCGGTGACGAGGTCGCGTCCGTACTTCTCCAGCGCGTCGTCCGTGGCCGTCGGCGAGGCGGAGATGATGCGCCGGTCTCCGCGCACCCGGGTCAGCGCGATGAGCAGGCGTTCCCGGGTTAGACCCTGCTCGTGCAGAATCCGGCCGGCCGGTGTCGTGGGTCCCTCCTCGAGCAGGGCCAGCAGCAGGTGCTCGACCGAGATGTACTCGTCGCCCAGGCGGTGTGTCTCCCGTTCGGCGGCGTCGAGGGCCCTGGACAGACGCTGCGTCATGTACACCTCGTCCGGTCGGACCCCCGGCCCGGACACCCGCGGTCTGCGCTCCAGCTCCGCCTCCACCGCACCGGTGAGGGCGGGTGGGGTACCACCCGATGCGATCATGAGGCGCGGGACCAGTCCGTCCGGCTGCTCGATGAGCGCGGCGAGCAGATGTTCCCCGTCGATCTCGGTGTGGCCGAACCGCATCGCCCTGGTCTGGGCCGCCTTCAACGCGTCCTGGGCGCTCTCGGTCAGCTTGGTCGACTTCATCGGTACTCCTCGCCGGGGCCGGCACGGCCGGGGCCGTCGCGATGGCCGCGGATGCGCTGTTCGAGTTCGTCGATGCGGTCGCGCAGGTCCAGCACGACGTCGGTGGCCGCATAGGTAATGCCGAGGTCGCGGCGCAGCCGTTCGATGCGCACCGCCTGCCCGACCGCGCAGACCGGCAGCCACCACTGCCCCGCCTGGCCGACGCGCACGTCGAGCAGGCCGAGGGCGACCAGCCGGCGGACGATGTCCGGGCCCAGCCGGGTGCGCAGGCAGAAGGAGTCCAGCCCGAGAAGATCCAGACCGGGTTCGACGCCGCCCAGGTGGGTGATCCCGGTGACCGGGACGGTCGGGACGGTCGGGTCGGGATCGCTTCCGGCTGCCCTTCCCACGATTACCTCCTGCTGATGGATGCCTCCTGCTGATGGGCCGATCCGGTGGTCCCCCGCCCACCTGGGGATGTGGAGGGCCGGTCCGGAGGAGCACACCGCCCGTGCGGCGGAGACCGGGCCTGGGCGCGGGTACGGTCGAGCCGGATCATCTCTGGGTAGCGGTCCGATTACCCATGTGACCGTAGGTCGAACCCGATGGCGTTCGCAACCAGAGGTGACGACTCCACGACGGATAGGTGTGGTCTCCGGGGATGGCCGCGCCCGCCATGCGCCCACGGGCACGACGTCCGATTTCCGCCAGCATGCGAGACGGGACTCGTCGAGAGTAGGTGGAGTGATGACGGACCAGAGCCGCTACGAGGCGCTGCGCAGCCGGGACGCGCGCTTCGATGGCGCGTTCTTCTTCGCCGTCACCACCACCGGCATCTACTGCCGCCCGAGTTGTCCAGCCGTCACGCCGAAGCGGGAGAACGTCCGGTTCTTTCCGACGGCCGCGGCGGCGCAGGGCTCGGGCTTCCGGGCGTGCCGGCGGTGCCGTCCCGACGCGGTGCCCGGCTCGGCCGAATGGAACGTTCGCGCCGACGTGGTCGGCCGTGCGATGCGGCTGATCGGCGACGGCGTGGTCGACCGGGAGGGTGTCTCGGGGCTCGCGGCGCGCCTGGGCTACAGCGTGCGGCAGCTTCAACGGCAGATGAACGCGGAAGTGGGCGCGGCACCACTCGCGCTGGCCCGTGCACAGCGGGCGCAGACCGCGCGGGTACTGCTCCAGACCACCGACCTGGCGGCGACGGGCATCGCCTTCGCGGCCGGGTTCGCGAGCGTCCGGCAGTTCAACGACACCATCAGGATGATCTATGCCGCCACGCCGAGCGAACTGCGGGGCGGGCGCCCGGCGCGTCCGGTGACTCCGGCCCGGTCCGCCGTACCGGGTCACAACCGGGATGCGGCTGGGCTGGTGCTTCGGCTCGGTTATCGGGAGCCGTACGCGGTCGACGAACTCGTCGCCTACCTTCAGCGACGCGCGATCCACGGCGTCGAGGAGGTCGTCGGCCGGCCCGGTGAGCGAACGTACCGGCGAACCCTGCGGCTGCCGAGAGGAAGCGGCGTTGCGGAGGTCGACGAACGGGCGGGTAACGGAGGGTGGCTGGAGTGCCGTCTGTTGCTGACCGACCTACGCGATCTGACCACCGCGGCGCAGCGGGTCCGGTGCCTGTTCGACCTGGACGCCGACCCGCGCGCCGTGGTGGAACGACTGTCGGCGGATCCGGCGCTGGCTGTGCTGGTCGCGCGCAAGCCGGGCCTACGCGCGCCCGGTGCCGCCGACGCGCACGAACTCGCCGTCCGCGCGGTACTGGGCCAGCAGGTCTCGGTGCCGGCGGGGCGGCGGCTCGGCGACGCGCTGGTTGCCGCGTACGGGGAACCGCTTCCCACCCCCGATGGTGGTCTCACCCACCTGTTTCCGCGGGTCACCGACCTCGCCGAGGCGTCGTTGACCGAGCTGGGGATGCCACAGAGCAGGCGCGATACGTTGCGCACGCTCAGCGCCGCGCTCGCCGACGGCACCGTCCGTCTCGACTCGGGCGTCGACCGCGACGAGGCGGAGAAGGAGCTGCTGCTCCTGCGGGGCGTCGGTGCGTGGACGGCGGGCTACATCCGGATGCGGGCACTGGGCGACCCTGACGTCCTGTTGGAGAGTGACGTGGCCGCCCGGGCCGGGATGCGGCGGGTCGGGCGGCCCTGGCGGACGCCGCGGCCTGGCGGCCCTGGCGCTCCTACGCCATGCACCATCTGTGGGGGGCCGGGAGCGGAGGACCATCGTCGGGTCAGTCGCCGGACCAGTCACGAGTCGACGACGGCACCGGTCCGCGGAGGATCGATGGCACGGGAAAGGATGACAGCCGATGACCGTCTACACGACCCTGGACAGCCCGCTGGGCGAGCTGCTGCTGGTGGGAGAGGAACTGGTGGGAGAGGAATCGGACGGCGTGGCGGGCGGGATCGCCCTGAGCTCCCTGTCCATGCCTGAGCAGAGGGGAGCCGTGACGGTGGCGCCGCACTGGCGGCGTGCCCCGAGGTCCTTCACCGAGGCCGCCCGGCAGATCGAGGAGTACTTCGCCGGCGAGCGCCGGGTCTTCGAGCTGGAGTTCCTCACCCATGGCACTGCGTTCCAGGAACGGGTCTGGCGGGCGCTGGAGACCATCCCGTACGGGACGACGACCAGCTACGGCCGCCTCGCTGAACGGACCGGCGCCGCCCGCGGCGACGTGCGGGCCGTGGGCGCCGCGGTCGGCGCGAACCCCCTGCTGCTCGTGCGTCCCTGCCACCGCGTGATCGGAGCCGACGGCACCCTGCGCGGCTACGCGGCCGGACTCGCCCGCAAGGAGGCGCTGCTGCGCCATGAGGGGGTACTCGCGCCGATGTTGGATGCGCCGATGTTGGACGCGGCGGCGGCCTGGTCGTGACGGGTACCGGCCGGCTACCGTCACCGGACAACGTCGACTGGGCGCCGATCGGAGCAGAGCTGGACGTGGTGGGCTGCGCGCTCACCCCTGGGATCCTCACCCCGGCGCAGTGCCACGCCCTCGCGGAACTGTACGACGAGACGCGGCACTTCCGCTCCACGGTCGACATGGCCCGGCACCGGTTCGGGTCAGGAGAGTACCGATACTTCGGCCATCCGCTCCCAGAACTGGTCCAGCGGCTGCGCGAGACGCTCTACTCGCACCTGCTGCCCGTCGCCCGGGATTGGGCCGGTCGACTTGGCCGGCCGGCCCCGTGGCCGGACACCCTCGGCTCCTGGCT
The DNA here is from genome assembly GCF_977927595.1 of Frankia sp. CcWB3. NCBI lineage: Bacteria > Bacillati > Actinomycetota > Actinomycetes > Frankiales > Frankiaceae > Frankia > Frankia sp. CcWB3. The sequence continues at coordinate 8,074 of NZ_CDWRCK010000097.1, read as the reverse complement.
CGGCCGGTGCCACCAGGCTGGGCAGACCAGGCCGACGCCGCTGCTGCTGCGTTACGGCCGGGGTGACTGGAACGCGCTGCATCGCGACATCTATGGGGAACTCGTCTTCCCGCTCCAGGTCGTCATCGGCCTCGACGTGCCGGGCGAGGACTACACCGGCGGGGAGTTCCTGCTCGTCGAGCAGCGCATGCGCGCCCAGTCCCGCGGAACCTCCCTCGTCCTGCCGCAGGGGCACGCGCTGGTCTTCACGACCCGGGACCGGCCGGTGCGCTCCGCCCGCGGCTGGTCCGCCTCGGCGGTGCGCCACGGGGTGAGCACCGTCCGCTCGGGCCGGCGTCACGCCCTCGGCCTGGTCTTCCACGACGCTGCGTGACGCATCTACCCAGCAGCGGGAGCCAGTAGTGGGAGCGGTTGTGTGGCCGGGCTGGTAGGGCTGGCGACTGCCGGCGGGATGATCATCAATGCCATCGCCTCGGTGAGGGCAGCACTCCTGGCCGGGGAACGCCGTCTACGCGGCGACGAAGGCCGCGGGAGGGGGCCTGAGCGATGGGCCTGGGCGAACGAGTTTGGGGGAGCTGGACACGGTTCTCGGGGGCGAAAGCGTATCCAGCTCCCCTGGACGCCTGCGAAGCGCCGCCGTGTCTCCTCGATGCTCTTGTCGACCTCGGCGTGGCTGATCTGGTCGGTGAAGGCGAGACGCTGGAGGGTGAGGTGCAGTCCTTCGGCCGGTACTGGGTCGAGGACGGGCAGGCGTAGCCGGTCCAGGCTGGCGAAGCGGACCCAGTCGTCGACGACTGGGTCCGCGGTGCGCGAGGTGGTCAACCTCGCTGTCAGCGACACCGCTAGGGACGGCTCGCGGGCAGCAGCGGCGCGGTGCGTAGCAGCGCCAGCAGCGGCCGGACCTCGTCGGGCACCGGCTCGGAGAACGTCCGCACCGCGTGCTCCCCGGGCCGGTCGATCTCCAGGGTGTAGACGAACCGGTCCGCGCCGATGTCGTGCCGCTCT
>NZ_CDWRCK010000097.1:0-6723 GCF_977927595.1 Frankia sp. CcWB3 | reverse complement strand
GGGGCGCGGTGGAACCCCGGGCCTCGGTGGAATCTACCTGACCGGCATCCGCGGCGTCCGTTGTGGCCGCGAGATCGCCGTGATGCACCGCCTCGCGGGCCAGGCGGCGCAGGTTCTCGGCTTCCTGCTTACTGAGATCGGCCGTGTCCAGACCGCGGCGCACGCTGCGCCCGAGAAGTCCACCGGAACGCTCCAGCACGACCCATACACGTTCCGCGGTGCGCGCCATGAGCCATATTGTGCGCCGTCAGCCGTCAGCCGTCAGCCGTCAGCCGTCAGCCGTCACACGCGCCGGGCGTACATGATGACGGCGACGCCGAGCAGGCAGATCGCGGCTCCGGCGAGGTCGTAGCGGCCGGGTCGGAAGGCGTCGACGGTCACGCCCCAGAGCAGGGAACCGGCGACGAAGACCCCGCCGTAGGCGGCGAGGACCCGGCCGAAGTGCGCGTCCGGCTGGAGGGTCGCGACGAAGCCGTAGGCGGCCAGGAACCCGATCCCGAGCCCCACCCAGACCGGCCCGCGGTGCTCGCGCACGCCCTGCCACACGAGCCAGGCACCACCGATCTCCGTGACCGCGGCCACCATGAACAGCAGCAGAGACCGGACGACGCCCACGTGCTTCACGATAGTCAGTATCCTCCCGGCATTGTCATCTTCCCGGCATCGTCCTGCGGCCTCGGAATCCTGTGGCCGGAATCTCGTCGTTACCTCGCCCGTGTTTTCACCCCGTCCGCACCGCGTAGTGTCGCACGGGTACACCGCTCTTTTTCGATGGTTTCCGATGGTAGGACGTCCTGTGATCTTCGGGTGGGGGAGGGGTACTCGGTATGAATGTCGTACGGGATCCGGAACTGATTACCGGCGGGCCGATGCAGCGGCTCGAACCGGATTCGGTGGGCGGTCCCGTTCCGCATCATTTTCCCGGTGCGTTCGGGGAGAACACCTCGCCCGCGGCGGGTGAACTCGACGATGGCGGCATCCGACTGCTCGCCCCCGATGGTTCGTTGGTCACCGATTCTCGGTTCTCGGTGCTCGCCGACCACGAGCTGCGCATGGAGTTCTACACCTCCATGCTCCTGGCCCGCCGGCTGGACGAGGAGGCCACGGCCCTGCAACGTCAGGGTGAGCTGGTCCTGTGGATTCCGCTGCGGGGGCAGGAGGCCGCGCAGGTCGGATCCGCCGCGGCCTCGCGTCCCCGGGATTACCTGTTCCCCAGTTACCGGGAACACGCGGTCGCCTGGCACCGCGGTGTCCCGGCGGTCGAGGTGATTCGGCTGCTGCGGGGAGTGAGTCACGATGGCTGGGATACGCACCGTCACAATATGGCTAATTACACGATTGTTCTGGCGGCCCAGACGCTGCACGCCGTCGGTTTCGGGATGGGGGTGCTCCTTGACGGCGCCGCCGGCACTGGCACTGGCGGCACTGGCACTGGCGGCACCGGCACCGGCGGCACCGGCGGCACCGGCACCGGCGGCACCGGCACCGGCGGCACCGGCACTGGCGACACCGATACCGGCGACACCGATACCGACCTGGCGGTGATGGTGTATCTCGGTGACGGTGCGATGAGCCAGGGTGATGCCAACGAGGCATTCGTGTGGGCGGCGAGTTTCGGTGCGCCCGTCGTCTTCTTCTGCCAGAATAATCAGTGGGCGATTTCCACGCCGAGCCGGCGGCAGTCCCCGGTGCGGTTGGCCCGCCGGGCCGACGGGTTCGGCTTCCCCGGCCTGCGCGTCGACGGTAACGACGTGCTCGCGGTGCATGCGGTGACCACCTGGGCGCTCGACCATGCGCGCAGCGGTCGCGGCCCGGTGCTCATCGAGGCCAACACCTACCGGATGGCCCCGCATACCACCTCCGACGACGCGACCCGCTACCAGCCGCCGGAGGAGATCATCGCTTGGCAGGCCCGGGATCCCATCGAGCGCCTCCGTCGGCTGCTCGCCGCCGATGTTGAGGCCGGCTGGTTTGACGAGGTCCGCCGGCGGGCCGACGCCGCCGCGGCCGATCTGCGCCGGGACACCCTCGCCCTCGACCCGCCGGACCCCTCCTCGATGCTCGACCATGTCGCCGCGGAGGAGACGGCCGATCAGCGCCGGCAACGGGAGTGGTTCGCCGCGTACCGCGACTCGTTCCTCTGAGGATGATCTGAGGATGACGGGACTCGTTTCTCTGCGGGTGGCGGTCATATCCTCGCCGGGTAAGGGAAGGACGTTCCGTCACCAGCGGCGAGGAGCTCCCCATGCGGCCGACCGTGACGACCCCGGACGAGGAGACGACCTCGGAAAACCCGACGACCTCGGAAAGCTCGACGAACCCGACAAACCCGGAGACCGTGGCGAATCGGGAGACTGGGGTGACTGGCGCGGTCGGCCCGGAGGCCGGCCCGGAGGCCGGCATCGGGACGCTCCTGTCGACGGATCCGGCCACCGGCGCGGTGGTCGCGAGCTTCCCGGTGATGGAGCCGACCCAGGTGCGGGCGGCCGTGGCGGCCGCCCGGTCGGCGGCGGGCTGGTGGGCGGGGCTTACGGCGGCACGGCGGCGCGACTATCTGCTGCGCTGGGCGGCGCACCTCGTCCGCCACGAGACTGAGCTGATCGACCTCCTGCACGCCGAGAACGGCAAGACCGCCGCCGATGCCCGCATCGAGCTGCTGCTGACGCTGGAACACATCCGCTGGGCGGCCCGCAACGCCGCCCGCGTGCTGCGGACCCGTCGGGTGTCGCCCGGCCCGTTCCTGGCGAACCACACCGGACGGATCGAGTACCGCCCGTTCGGGGTCGTCGGGGTGATCGGGCCGTGGAACTACCCGCTGTTCACCCCGAGCGGTTCGATCGTGTATGCCCTGGCAGCCGGTAACACGGTGGTCTTCAAGCCCAGCGAGTACACCCCGGCGGTGGGCGCGTACCTGGTCGCGGCGTTCGCCGCGGCGAATCCGGACGCGCCGGCCGGGGTCCTGACCATGGTCACCGGCTTCGGTCCGACCGGTGCCGCCCTGTGTACCGCCGGGGTCGACAAGATCGCCTTTACCGGCTCGCCCGCGACCGGCCGCCTGGTCATGGCGGCCTGCGCGTCGTCCCTCGTCCCGGTGGTGATCGAATGCGGCGGCAAGGACCCGCTGATCGTCGCCGACGACGCTGACGTGGCCGCCGCCGCCCGGGCAGCGGTCTGGGGAGCGATGTCCAATGGCGGGCAGACCTGTGCCGGGGTCGAGCGGATCTACGTGACCGAGGCGGTCGCCGCGCCCTTCCTCGCCGCACTGCGCCGCGAGCTCGACGGGGTTCGTCCCGGCGCCGACTGGGACGCATCCTACGGTCCGATGACGATGCCCGGCCAGGCGGCGATCGTGCGCCGCCACGTGGCCGACGCGCTGGCCCGCGGCGCGACCGCCCTGATCGGCGGGACGGAGTCGGTGGGGGACACCTTCATCGAACCGGTCGTGCTGGTCGACGTGCCGGAGGGCAGCCCCGCCGTGCAGGAGGAGACGTTCGGGCCGGTCGCCACCGTCCGGACCGTCGCCGACGTCGACGAGGCCGTCACGCTGGCCAACGGCACCCCGTACGCGCTCGGTGCGACGGTCTTCTCCCGGTCCCGGGGAGACGAGATCGCCACCCGGCTCGACGCCGGGATGGTGTCCGTCAACGCGGTGCTGGCGTTTGCCGGGATGCCCGCCCTGCCCTTCGGGGGCAGCGGCGAGAGCGGGTTCGGCCGGGTGCACGGCGCGGAGGGGCTGCGCGAGTTCGTCCGCCCCCGCTCGGTCGCCACCCTGCGGATGCACGTGCCGGGAGCGACCCTGACCACCTTCCGCCGGGTGCCGGGTGCGCTCGCCGTCACAGCGGTGGCGGCGCGGCTCCGGCACGGCGGCGGCTGGGCCGGGCGGGTCAGGCCGGTCGGCGGGGCGGCTGGGCCTCTCGACAGGCCCCTCGGCGGGCACGCCGGGCCGGACGAGGGATTCCGTCCCGGCCGGCTCCGGCTCCGGCTCCGAAAATCATCCGGAAGTCGTCCAGACGGACGGTGAGCCGAGGCCGGAGCCCGGTGAGGAAACCCAGCGGGCCCTCCGCCGCCGGGTCCCATCGTGACCGGTGCAGGGCGAGCCGCCCGGCCAGCCGCACCGGGCTCACCCGGGGCTGGCCGTCGAGATCCTGCACCACGCGGAAGCGGACCGGCCACCTGCCCGGCAGCCGCTGTCCCCGGCTTACCGCCGCGGCGACGATTGTCCTGGTGGCGTCTGTCCTGGTGGCGTCCCGGGCGTGCAGGTGGGTGCCGCCGGCGTCCCGGGCCGTTTCCGGTCGTGTGGACGTGCCCGGTCGTTCGGTGAAGACGGCCAGTTCCTTGGGAATCCCCCACAGGGCGCGACCGCCGACCTGGGACGCCGGGCTGTCCACCCAGATATGCGGGACCGTCACGTGCAGGTGCCGCCTGTGCCATACCAGCAAGGCGGCCATGACCGCACGGTAGGCGAGGACGCCACGCGGATCGTAGCGAACCCAGGCGGTGGCCACCGGGACCCGGCCGAGAACGGTCACCGCCCGGGGAGGGGCGCCGGCCAGCGTCGCGCGGGGCACGAACCAGACGGAGATGACCATCGTACCGCGCAGCTCCCAGGGTTCCGGCGGATACGCCACCCACCAACAGTAGTGCCCCCCGACAGTGGTCCCCGACAGTGCCCCCCGACGGCACGGCTTCCCGCCCGTTCCGGTGTGGAGCCTGCCGGATCCGCCGGCCGGGGGGCGGACCGGTCCGAATCCGGCGACATACCGGCCATACCCCCTAGCTGGTCGGCGCCCACCGAAGAGGGCATCTAGGTTGGGTCGGGTCAGCACGGAACCTGGGAGGTCTCATGGCGCTACGTCGCGGGCTTGCCGTTCCAGTGATGATCGGTACGCTTATCCTGATGGGCGGGATCGCCGGGACAGCCTCCGCTGTCTCGTCCACATCCGGCACCCCGGCGCTGAGCATTGCCAACGCCGCGGCGTTGGTTCGATCGGCGGGGTACACGCCGATCGTCCTCGGTGGTTATGACCGGAGCAACGATCTCAGCGTGATCGTCGGACTGCTGTCGACATCCGGGGACGGGCATCCGCAGCGGGCGTTCTTCTTCCACCGTGGCCGGTTCGTCGGCTACGACTTGCCGCAGCCGAGCGCCACGATCCGCTGGATCTGGTCCACCGACCGGGTCGTCGCCCTGCAGTACGACCTCTACCGGCCAAGCGATCCGATGTGCTGCCCGACGGCGGGTGGTGCGGCCGTGCGTTACCAGTGGAACGGTTCATCGGTGGTCCCGCTCGATCCGGTCCCGACCGCGAACGTGTCCGCCGCGAGAAGCCGCCGCTGATCCGCGACCGCTGATCCCCGGTCCATGATCCGTCCTGGGCCGGGGCAGCCGCCGGGGAGTCGCCGGGTGCGCCGCCGGGGATTCGTCGCCCCGCGCCTTCGCTGCCCCGCCCGAACAGGGGCCGGACAGGGGATGGCGGCAACGCGGGGCCGTCCGGCCCGGCTCAGTGCCCCTCGGCGGCCTCGACGAGTTCGGTGAGCACGCCTCCGAGGCCCTTGGGATGGATGAACGCGATCCGGCTGCCGGCGGTGCCGTGCACCGGAGTCTTGTTGACCAGATCGAATCCGGTCGTGGTCAGGGCCGCGAGGGCGCTGTCGATGTCGGCGACGCCGTAGGCGATGTGGTGGATGCCCGGCCCCCGCTTGGCCAGGAACTTCCCGATTGGGCTGTCCTCGCGCAGCGGTTCTAGCAGTTGGACGTAGGAGTTCCCGGTCTTGCCGCTGTGGACCAGCAGCATCGCCTCGCGCACCCCCTGGCGCTCGTTCTCCTCCTGGTGCACGACCTCCAGACCGAATGCCTCCTCATAGCGGGGGATGGCCTCGGTGAGGGAAGCCACCGCGATCCCGACGTGGTCGATCCTGGTCAGCACAGCCGTCTCCTCGTTCTGCCGGCCCGCGATCGGGGCCTGTCCGCCGATGTCCCACCGCCCCTGGCGCGAAGCGACGGGGTCCGCACTGAGCCTGCCGGTTCACGATCCCGGCGTCGACCGATCGGCCCCCGTGACGTGGGGTGACGTGGGCGACCCGGGCCGGGCCCCACCCTGCCCGCGGCCTCGCCAGGGGTCCACGTCGCCGGGGTGACTGTTGTCGTGGATGTTACCGTGGGCGGATATTGTTCTTCCGGTGTGTTTGCGGGATGGCGGTGTGGTGTTCGGGGCCTCGTTGCAGACTCCGTTCAAGTCCCCGGAAGACAGGCCGTAGAGTCAAGTGCCAACTATTTTAGCCCGAGTCTTCGAGGCACGAACGTAAGGGTTACGGTGTCCACGACGCGTCGTGATCGTTCCGCGTTCCGCGCGGCCCGCGGAAACACCCGTCAGATAGGTGGGGTTGCCGAGCGGGTCGGGCTTTCGCTGCGCGCGGTCCGGTACTACGAGGAAGCCGGACTGCTTACTCCCGCTGGACGTACGCCGGGTGGCTTCCGCCTGTACGACGACGAGGCCGTCGATCGACTGCTCGTCATCAAGAAGATGAAGTCGCTGGGGTTCACCTTGGAGGAGATGCGGTCGCTGTTGTCGGTGCGCGACGAGCTGTCGGATTCGACGATCTCCGAGAGTCGGCGGACCGAACTGCGTGAGCGGCTGCATACCTGGGTCGTGCTGGCTGAGGAGAAGCTGGCCACCCTGCGGCAGCAGGCGGGAGTCGCGGAGGACTTCGTCATCGGGGCTC
>NZ_CDWRCK010000096.1:0-14078 GCF_977927595.1 Frankia sp. CcWB3 | reverse complement strand
AGATCCAGATCCTCAAGAACGTCCCCGCCAGTCATACCCGAAACGTCCCCATCAGCCGTACCTGATCGCTACCCGGCCGGGTCAGGATAACGCGAGTGGCGCAACGCCAGTCATCACTCACAGGTATTGGGTAGGTACTCCTCGATGAATCGGGCGGGGATGACGGAAGGGTGTTCTCTGTGGTTGGTGACGAGGCCGCTCACAGGCCGGGGCGAATCGTTCCTGAAAGTGGCAGCTACGAGGGTAGCGCCGGGTGCGGCCCTGCCACCCTGCTCCGGGACCTTGCCGGCGAGCGGGGGTGGCCCCCGACGGAGCTGCGGGCGGGCGGCGCTCAGCCGGCAGCCCTGCTGGTGCCACCGGCCGGTTGGGGCAGCCTCGGGGATGAGGCCATGATGCGTGTCGCCTGGGCGGCGCTTGCGGCCCGGCACGGTGCGTACTGCCGCTACGTTGACGTCGGCGCCCCATCCTGGCAGCGCACGCTGGGGACGGCTCCCGCAGGAGATCTGGAACCGGTGCTGCTGGCACGGGGCGCGGCCGCCTGGGATGCGTGGCTGGGCATGGTCCCGCTGCTCGCATCGGTCACCGAGGTCCACATCCTCGGTGCGGACATCCTGGACGGAGCCTACGGTGCCGAGCTCACGGTCCGCTACGCGTAGCTGGCCGCGCTGAGCCTACACGCCGGCGCCCAGGTCACCCTGCTGGGGCACAGCTGGCGGGCACAGGCAGATCTGGCCGCAGCCCGCGCGCTGCGTTGCCTGAGCGGACATGTGCGGGTGTGCGCGCGGGACCCGCACTCCCAGGCCCGGCTGGCTACGCTCGGCATCACCGCCGAACTGGTCGCCGAGCTGGCTTTCCTGCTCGAGCCGGATCTCCACCAGCCCGGTGGGGCGCCGGCGCGGGCATGGCTGGACCGGCAGCGCGCCGACGGCCGCCGGGTGGGCGCAGTGAACATCAACCATCTGGTAGCGGGCCGGGTTCCCGGGCTGTTCGACGGGTACGTGGACGGGCTGGGCGATGCCGGGTCGGCCGGCACGTCGTGGCTGCTGATCCCGCACGACCGGCGCGGGGAACAAGGCGATCTGATGCTCGCCGAGCGGCTGCACCGCCGGCTGGACGAGCGGGAACCCGGACGTGCCCACGTGCTGCACACCGACGCCGGACCGGCCGGAGCCAAGGCACTCGTAGGTGCGGTGGACATGGTCCTCACCGGTCGGATGCATCTGGCGGTTGCGGCGATCAGCCAGGGTGTCCCCCCTCTGGCGGTCGGCTACCAGGACAAGTTCTCGGGCCTGCTGGAAAGCGCGAGGCTGCCGGCATGGTGTGAACTCGAACCCGCCCAGGCCTGTGCTGGCGAGCGTCTCGCCGATGTGCTCCGCACCGTTCTCGCGCAGGCGCCCGCGCTGCGCCGCAACCTGCGGGCCGCCTGGCCGGAGCTGATGGCATTGGCGCGCCGCGGCCTGCCGGACGCCACTGGAGAGCCACACTGAGCCGGAGCGGGGTCTGGTCCGGGCACGAGGTCCGGCGAAGCCTGAGCTGGATGTGTGGTCAGTTCGTAGATTTCCGTCAGTTCCCGAATTCGCGGTCAGTTCAAGGTCATGGGCGCGGCGGTTCGGGCCGCAGGCGAGAGGCCCGCGGCTGCGAGCGGCACCGTTCCCAGAGCGTGAGGTAGGCGCGGGCCATCTGGCGGTCGGTGAAGGTGCTCACGGCCGCCTGCCGTGCCCGTTCCCCCAGCCGGTGGCGCAGGAGCGGATCATCCCGCAACCGGCACAGCGCAGCGGCCAGGGCGGCCGGGTCGCCAGCGGGCACGAGCAGCCCGGTCTCGCCGTCGATCACTGCTTCGGGGACGCCGCCGACCGCTGTCGCCACCACCGGCAGCCTGGATAGCATCGCCTCGACGATCGTCAGCGGAAAGCCCTCCGTCCTGGACGGCAGGCAGAAGACGTCGAAGCCGGCTAGGGCGCCGCGCGCCGCGTCGGACCAGCCGGCGAGGGCGAACCGGTCGGCCACCCCGCTGGCCGCCGCGAGCTCGATCAGCTGGCGGCGCTCGGCCCCGTCACCGACGACAACCACGTTCGCCCCGTCCATCGTGGCCAGAGCGGCGATGAGCACGTCATAGCCCTTCATCCGATCGAGCCGGCCGAGGCTACCTACCACCATCGGGCCCGGCCTGGCCGGCCGGTGCGGCGGGGCGCCGAGGTCGGGGACACCATTCGGGATGCTGCACACCGAACCGCGTCCCAGGACGTAGAAGTCCTCCACCCGTCGCGCGCTGCCGGCTCCCACGGCGACCCGAGCGTCCGCCCGCCGCGACAGCGCCCTGGTCCGCAGGAGCAGCGGCAGGTCAGTCGTCCGCAGCGGAAGCTGATCGACGGCGACGACCCGCAAATCGCAACCGGCCACTCCGGCCGCCAGACCGGCGGCCAGCATCGGCGCGCACGCCCACGGCACACACCGGTTGACGTGCAGGACGTCGGGGCATACCCGGCGCAGCAGCCGCACGTGCGCGCCAGTCCCCCCGCGCACGACATGGACGGACGCGCCGCCGCGCCGACGGCCGGCGACCCATTCGACCAGCCCGGCGTCGGAACCGGCAACCTGGACGTCCAGGCCCGGATCCGCCGCCGCCGCGAGATTGCCCAGGCTGATCTCGGCGCCCCCACGGCCGGCTGTGTCGGTGTAGAGCAGCACCTTCACGCGATGACCACCCTATTCACCTCAACCTGTCGAACCCAACCCGGTCACACCCAACCCATCGGAGAACATTTCCGGACGGATGTGAACAAAACAAGGCGCAGAAGAGCGTTTGACTGTCGTGATACCCGCCACCAATCGTGATACCCGCCGTCAAAGGAACAAGCCCTGCCGCCCCTGGCGGCGTCGGCGTCCGAGCGTTTCGCGATCATGGAGCTGGCCGTGCCCGGCATCTCGCGGAAGCCACAATCGACCACTATCAGGATGACCTACGCCGGCTGTGGTTCGCTGAGGGTCGGTAGGCTGGAGCAGTCATCTCTGGAGCAGTCATCTACAGGATGGCGGTCCGTCGCCTGGCCCGCCCGGGAGCGTTCACGCAACGCCACCCTCGTGGCTAGCTGGTGCTTTCTGCGGCAAGAGGGTGTGTTGATGTCGATCGAGGAGTCCGGGGTAACCGAGGTGGCGGGGCCGCGGTCCGGCTACCGGACCGACGCGGTCGCGGCCGATGCCGCAGCCGCTCCCGACGGGACGGCTGTCCGTCTCGCCGGCCGCGTGGTCCTGTGGCGCCGTATGGGCGGGCTGATCTTCGGGCATCTCCAGGACCGTAGCGGCCGGGTGCAGGTTTCCCTGTCCAAGACCGATCTGGGTGCCGAGGTCGTCAAGGAATGGTCCCGGGCTGTGAAGATCGGCGACTTCGTCGGGGTCGCCGGCAGCCTCTACACCACCCGCCGCGGCGAACGGACCGTCGCCATCTCCGAGATGACGGTGCTGAACCGGACCGTGCGTGCCCTTCCGGACAAGTGGCAGGGCCTGTCCAACGTCGAGGCCCGCTACCGCCGCCGCTACCTCGACCTGCTCGTCAACGCCGAGTCCCGGGAACGCTTCCAGACCAGAGCGAACATCATCAGGCGGATTCGGCGTTTCCTTGACGACAACGACTTCCTCGAAGTCGAAACCCCGATGCTGCAAGAGGCAGGGTCCGGCGCCGCGGCCCGCCCGTTCATCACCAGGCATAACGCCCTCGGTGAGGACTTCTACCTGCGGATCTCCCCCGAGACCTATCTCAAGCGGATCGTCGTCGGCGCCTACGACCGCGTCTACGAACTCGGCCGCAACTTCCGCAACGAAGGCATGGACTCCTCGCACCTCCAGGAGTTCACGATGCTGGAGTGGTACGCCGCCTACTGGGACTACCACGACAACATGGCCTTCGTCCGCGAACTGATCCTCACGGTCCTCGACGACGTCCTCGGCACCCGGGCGGTTACCTACGAGGGTGTCAAGCTCGACTTCGGCACCGACTGGCCGGAGATCGACTACCGGGCCGAGGTGGAGCGGTACACCGGCATCGACCTCACCGTCGTCCGTGATCTTCCCACTCTGCGCGCCCGGGTGGCCGAACTCGGCCTGGACGTCGGGACCTCCCCGTCCTACGCCGGCCTGGTAGACTTGCTCTACAAGAAGACGGTCCGACCCGATCTCGTCCAGCCGTGCTTCCTCGTGCACCACCCAGCGGAACTAGTCCCGCTGGCCCGGCGCAGCGACACCGATCCCACCGCGCTTGACATGTTCCAGGTCGTGGTGAACGGCGTGGAGATCGTCAAGGCCTACTCCGAACTCGTCGACCCCGCCGAACAGCGGCAGCGGCTTGAGGAACAGGCCGCGCTGCGGGAGGCCGGTGACGACGAGACCATGATGCTCGAAGAGGACTTCATCGAGGCCATGGAATACGGGATGCCCCCGATGTCCGGCCTCGGGCTCGGCATCGACCGGTTCGTTGCCCTGCTCACCGACGCCCCGACTCTCCGCGATGTCGTCCTCTTCCCCACCATGCGCGGCGCCCACAAAGACCAGACAGCCCCCGTCGAAGATGACCTGTGACGGCTCCGGCCCGTGGGATTCCCTCGTTTCGACTCGCCCGTCCGTGGTCCCGCCGAGGCCACTGCCGCCGACTAGAGATGCATGATCTTGAAATTGTCCAGGCGTCTCGAACGTACGTTCAAAACGCCTGGTCGATGCGGAGGCTCGGGGATTTGAACCCCGGAGGGGGTGTATGCCCCCAACCGCATTAGCAGTGCGGCGCCATAGACCGGACTAGGCGAAGCCTCCCAACGTGCCTGCTCATCATAGCGTCTCCCACGACGGTGCTGACGCTTGGTCCGAGCGGATCCCGGCGGGCTGGATCACGTCTGTGTGGTCCGGCCGGCCGGTTCCGCGCGGTCCATGGGTTCCATCGGTCCCAGGGCCGCGAGGATCGCGTCCGCGATCTCACGGCGCCGTCCGCCGTCCGCCACCGGACCACCATCGGCCTCCCGCACGTAGAAGGCGTCCACCACGTCTAGTCCGAGGGTCGCGACGATGGCGGTGGCGACATCGAGGCGCAACCCGGACAGCGCCCGTACGATCCGGTACAGCACGCCGGCCTGGTCGGGGGCGCGTACCTCGATCACGGTCATCGATCCCAGGTCGTCATCGAAGATCACCTGAGGTGCGCCGGGCGTGGTCCACCGCTTGGCCCCGGCGTAGTCGCGTTCCCGGGCGGCGAGCCGACCGGCGACGTCGAGGGTGCCGGCGAGCGCGGCCCGCAGGTCGGCGAGCAGCCGCGCCGGCTCCGGTACCCGTCCGTGCGGCGCGGCCACGGCGGCCTGCAGCAGCGCCCGACCGCCGTTCCTCCGGGCCGAGGCCCGCCGGATGTCCAACCGGTTCAGCGCAAGGACACCAGCGATGATCGCCAGCAGTCCGACGTGGTCGGCGCTGACCACCACGATCTCGAACATGCCCTCGTTCGGCAGCGGATTGACCTGGACGACGTGCTCGTCGGGCAGCGCGAGCAGACCACGCTGCCGATCGTCGAGGTGCGGGGGACACGGGACCCGCTCGCCGCCGAGGACGGCCCGGGCCCGCTCGACGAGGTCACCGATCAGCCGCGCCTTCCAGGCGTTCCACGCGGTCGGGCCGGTGGCCCGGGAGTCGGCTTCGGTCAGTCGGTGCAGCAGGGTGAGGATCCGCACGCTGCCGGCGGACGCGGCGACGCTCTCGATTGTCCCGGGATCGTCGATGTCCCGCCTGGTCGCGGCCTCGCCGAGAAGCAGGTGGTGGCGGACCATGGCGACAAGCACGTCAACGTCCTCGGGCGGCAGGCCCAGCCGCGGGCCGATCCGTTCGATCTGCACGATGCCCGCGTCGGTATGGTCGCCGGAGAAGCCCTTACCGATGTCGTGCAGGAGGGCGCCGAGCAGCAACAGATCCGGCCGGTCCACCTCGCGGGTGTGCGCGGCGGCCCGCGCCGCGGCCTCCATCAGATGCCGGTCGACGGTGTAACGGTGGTAGGGATTGCGTTGTGGTCTGCTGCGCACCGCCGCCCACTCCGGGATGAGCCGGACGAGCAGCCCCACCTGGTCGAGGGATTCCAGCACCCCCACGGCCGCGTCGCCGGTGGCCAGCAGCGTGACCAGCGCGTCACGGGCGGCGTCAGGCCAGGGGTCGGGCATCGGTGGAGCCTCCCGGGCCAGCCGGTCGACGGCGTAGCGGCCCAGCGGGAGCCCGCTTCGTGCGGCCGCGGCGGCGGCCCGCAGCACCAGGACCGGGTCCTTCGCCGGATCGACGTCCCGGGCGAGCTGGACCTCGCCGTCCTGGTCGACCACCCCTTCGCCGAGGGGGCGGCGGGCTGGCCGCCGGCCGCCACCGCGCCACCGCGCCACCGACCGCAGGCCGGCCGCGACCCGGTACCAGGTGGTGTCCCAGGTCCAGGAGATGGCGCGTCCGGCGTCGGCGACCGCGTGCGCGAGCGCGAGCGCGTCGGCGTAGCCGAGCATGGTGGCGACCGCCTCGGAGTCCTGGAGCAGGAGCCGATCGTGGGCTCGTCCCCGGCTCAGCCGGCGGATCTCGCCGCGGGCATCGAGCAGCACCTGACCGGCGGCGGTTACCCGCTCGGAGGGGGACTCGGCGACCCAGGCCGCCGCGAGGGCGTGCAGGGCATGGACGTCACGTAGTCCGCCGCGGGATTCCTTCAGGTCGGGTTCGAGCAGGAACGCGACCTCACCGAGCCGGGCGGCCCGTTCCGCGACGGCCTCGGCGAGCTCGGGCAGTCGTTTCGGGGCATGGGACCGCCACCGGGCGCGAGCCCGCTGGGCGAGTTGCGTGGCCAGCGTCGCGTCACCCGCGACGTGGCGGGCGTCGAGCAGGCCGAGCGCGGCCTTGAGGTCACCGTCGGCCACCATGATGGCCTCGTCGACGGTGCGCACGCTGTGATCGAGGCCCACCCCCGAATCCCACAGCGGATACCAGACCGCGTCGGCGACGGCGGAGATGTCGTTCTGTTTGCCGTCGTGGACGAGGACGAGGTCGAGATCGCTGCCGAACGCGGGCTCCGCGCGTCCGTAGCCGCCGACGGCCACTAGGGCCATTCCCGGCCCGGGATCGCCGAACAGGTCGACTAGGGCATGGTCGGCGAGGTCGGTGAGGATGCGGCGCAGCCGTGGGCCGGTCGCCGTGGGCAGGCGCTCGGAGCGGCCCTTGAGGATCTCCAGGCGGTCCGTCATGGCTGTCCTCCTCCGTTCGGCCGTCTGGCCGTGATCGATCTCGAATCTGGATCGATCACGGCCAGCGGAGCGCCGAGCCGAGGACACAGAAACGCGCACCAGCGCAACTGTGGTCTCGGGTGGTGCCGGATCGGGTGGTGTCGCGGGTGGTGCGTGGTGCCGGGTGGTGCGTGGTAACGGTGATGGATGGAGTCGGGTGGTGCGGTGGAGCCGTGCCGCGGTGGCGTTGCCACGCCCGGCACTACTACAGCGCGTCCGCCCCCCGCTCGCCGGTACGGACCCGTACCACCGACTCGACCGGAACGACCCAGATCTTGCCGTCGCCGATCTTGCCGGTCTGCGCCGACGACGTGATCGCCGCGACCAGATCGTCGACCGCCCCGTCCGCGACGACCACCTCGATCTTGATCTTCGGCACGAAGTCGACCTTGTACTCGGCGCCGCGGTAGACCTCGGTGTGGCCCTTCTGCCGGCCGTAGCCCTGGACCTCGGAGATCGTCAGTCCGTGCACGCCCAGGGTCTCGAGCGCCGCCTTCACGTCGTCGACCTTGAACGGCTTGATGACGGCGGTGACGAGCTTGGTCATGCCTGGGCCTCCTCGGGCACCTTGACGGGGCTGATGCTGCTCGTGGGCAGCGAGCCGCTACCGCCGATGGACGTGAAGCGGTACGCCGTCTCCCCGTGCAACGCCTCGTCCATGCCGGCGATCTCGTCGTCGGCGTTCAGCCGGAGACCGATGGTGTACTTCAGGGCGAGAGCGATGATTGCCGTCACGACGGCCGAGTAGCCCAGCGTCGCGCCAACGGCGAGCGCCTGCTCCCCGAAGACGCTCCACGGGCCGCCGTAGAAGACGCCGTCCTTGCCGGCCTCGTTCGTGTCGACAGTGGCGAAGAGGCCAGTCAGCAGAGCGCCGAGCACACCGCCGACCAGGTGGACCGCACCGACGTCGAGCGAGTCGTCGATGCCGACCTTGCCCTTGATCGAGGTGGCCAGGGCGCAGACGACGCCAGCGATGCCGCCGACGGCGATCGAACCCATCGGAGAGACGAAACCACAGGCCGGGGTGATGGCTACCAGACCCGCGACCGCGCCGGACGCGGCTCCCAGGGTGGTCGCCTTGCCGTCGCGCAGCTGCTCGGCCGCGAGCCATCCGAGGATCGCGACGCCGGTCGCGATCTGGGTGTTGAGCAGGGCGTACCCGGCGACCTTGTTGGCGCCCAGCGCGGAACCCGCGTTGAACCCGAACCATCCGACCCACAGGATGCCGGTGCCCAGGAGAACGAACGGGACGTTATGGGGACGGAAGTCGCCGGTCGGCCAACCGGCCCGCTTGCCGAGGACCAGCGCCAGCACGATCGCCGCGATACCGGCGTTGGCGTGGACGACCGTGCCGCCCGCGAAGTCCAACGCGCCGCGCTCGAACAACCAGCCCTTGCTCGCCCACACCCAGTGTGCGATCGGCGAGTAGACCAGCAGCGACCAGAGCGGGATGAAGATCGCGAAGGCGCTGAACTTCATCCGATCGGCGATCGCGCCGGTGATGAGGGCGGGCGTGATGATCGCGAACATCAGCTGGAAGGCGACGAACACGACGTACGGGATCGCGCCGTCGCTGCCGGAGAGGTCCTGGAGCGCGAAGAAGTCGAATCCGCCCCAGAAGCCGTTACCCGCGCCGAATGCGACGCTGAACCCGATGGCCGACCAGATCAGCGTGACGATCCCGATGCAGAAAAAATTCTGCATGATCATTCCGAGCACGTTCTTCGCTCGGACCATGCCACCGTAGAAGAACGCCAGTCCGGGCGTCATGAACAGCACGATCGCGGAACTGATAAGCATCCACGCGGTATCGCCCGAATTCAATTTGTCCATGTCTCTCCTGTCATTCCCCGCGCGATGCGCGGACTGCGCTCACCCGGTCCCCGGCCACGCTGCGCTCGTCCCGGATCCTCGGGTCCGAAGAGTCGGCAAGATCTGTTCCCGACCTATGTCTTAGCTGTTTCTGACGTGTGAAATCGCTAAATTGGGTGGCCTGTGACCCGATCTCGTCGGCTGGCGGTGGGCACTTGGAGACTCTCCGCTCGTCACGGCGTGCTTCCATGACTGTATAACTGCATAGAGTTACCATCCGGCAGTGTGAGCAGTGTCCCCACGGAGGGCTGGCATAGCGCCGGCGAACCGCGCCCCGGGCCCCGCCGTCCCCGTGCTGTCCCGCCATCCCGGTTCGGCCAGCGAACTTCGAAACACGTCGCAAGGCAGACTCCCGCCGCCGGCCCGACCGACGGTCCCCAGCCGACCGGGAACGATCCGACCGGATGGCGCCCGAAAGCCGGAGCGCCCATTGTTCTCGGACTGGTCGGCATTCTCGTCGCCGGGCCTCCGGTTGTCTGGGGGTTTGCCGGATCCGCCTGGGCGGCGCCGGCGACTCCGGCCTCCGGGTCGGCCCCGGGAAGCCCGGGAAGCCCGGAGAGTCTGCAGGCGGAGATCAACGGTACCCGGGTACGGTTGGACGAATCCATGCGTCAGACGGCGATTGCCACCGAGGTGTTCAACGCCGAACGTATTCGGCTGGCCGAGGCCGAGCGGGCCGCGGCCGCCGCGGCCGGGCGGGTCGACCGTGCTGACGATGCTGTACGGCAGGCCGCGGACAAACATCGGGGGTTGGCGGTGTCGGCGGATCGGGCCGGGGGATTCGGGCAACTGTCGTTGCTGCTGACCGGCGACCCCCGACAGGTACTCGACCGGGCCGGTGCGGTCGATGCGCTGGCCCGCCGGCAACGGGTGGCGGACACCGGCCTGCGGCTCGCGCGTCGGGATCTCACCGAGGCACGCCGGAGCGATGACATGGCACTCGCGGGCAAGAGGAAGATCGTCATGCGGCTCGCCGCGCGGAAGCGGTCCATCGAGGCGTCCGCCGCCGAACAGCGCAGTCTGCTGCAGCGGCTCGAATCCCGCTACGCATTGCTGGAACGGCAGGCCAGGGAACGTCAGGCCGCCGCCGCGCGGGCCCGCAGGGCGGCGCAGGCCGCCGCTGCGGCGTCGGCGGCCAGGAAGGCCGCGGCCGAACGGGTCCGTTATCGGAAGGAGTCGGCCGCGGCTGCGGCCGCGGGCCGGGCATTCGCCCCGGCCCCGACTACCCCGGCACCCACCCCGCCGACGGGCGGCGGTGGCGCGTCGCGCGCGGTGCAGGAGGCATACGCCCAGCTGGGCAAGCCCTACGTGTGGGCCGCGGCGGGGCCGAAGTCCTTCGACTGCTCGGGCCTGACGCAGTGGGTCTGGGGGAAGGCCGGGGTCTCGCTGAGCCACTACACCGGATCACAATGGAATGAGGGGCGCCGCGTGGACCGGGCGGGTCTCATTCCCGGTGATCTCGTCTTCTTCTATGCCGATCTTGATCATGTCGGGATCTATATCGGGGGCGGGAAGATGATCCACGCTCCGCGGACCGGGGAGGTGGTCAGGGTGGAGAAGATCTGGTGGTCGAGCTTCCGAGGGGGCGTGCGGCCGGGAGCGTGACACCATCGGCCGTCGGCGGAAGCGATCAGGACGGCGACGGCGACGGTGCCGTGGGCGACGGGTCAGCGGTCGACGTAGACGAGAGCCGCGGTGCTACGGCTGATCTCCGCGTTGGTCTGGCCGTTGGGGGTGACGATGTGGATCAGGTTGCCGCGGGAGCCCGGCGTGATCTGCGCGCCGGGGACGATCGCGGCGTCCTGAAGCCGGCGCATGATGCTTTCGTCCGTCTGCAACCGCTCGGAGATCCAGCTCACCGTGACCGGCCTGCCACCGCCGGACGATGCGAAGTCGGCCGACGCCAGTAGGCTCACCGGGGCGGAGGTCGGCCGCGCCGTGGTGTGGTGCTGCCGGGAAGGCGGGATCTCGTTACCGAACGGGCAGCGATTTGGATCGCCGAGCAGGACGGTGAGGCGCGCCTCGACCTCATCGGAGATTACATGCTCCCACCGGCAGGCCTCGTTGTGTACCAGCGCCCAGTCCAACCCAATGACTTTCGTGAGCAGCAGCTCGGCCAAACGGTGCTTGCGCATGACGGCGGTGGCCCGCAGCAGGCCCTTCTCCGTGAACTGCACGGTCCGGTCGTCGGCGAGGGACACCAGCCCCTCGTTGGCCAGGCGAGCCGTCGACTCGCTCGCGGCCGGCGCGCTGACATGCAGGCGCTCCACCAGACGCGCGCGCAGCGGGGGGATGCCCTCCTCCCTCAGCTCGTACAGGGTTCGGAGGTACATCTCGGTACTGTCGATCAATCCAGTCACCGGTCTCCTTCGTCCTTATCCAGGGTACGCCCCGTCCGGGAGTCACAAGAGCCATCTGCCCCCCGAAGGCCATGCCAGCCGGCCGGTTTCGATGTCCCGTCGCCCCCTTCCCGCGGACCGGGGTCGGTGTTCCACGACGTGTTCCATGGCTTCGGTCCGGCGGCGTGTCCTCGTGCGGCACCCGTCCCGCGCGCGGGCTTGCACCCAGGGCCGGCATCGGCGCCCGCGGCACTAGACTTGACGCCATGAGCACGACTCAGATCGCGCCTGAGACATCGAACACCCAGACGGACGAAGGTGACGATCACTCTCACTACGCCCGTCGTGAGGAGATCGTTCGTGCGTCCATCGAGGGTGGCCGGGTTACGGCGTTGTGCGGCTACAAGTTCGAACCGGTGCGGGACCCCTCGCGTTTCCCGATCTGTCCGAAATGCAAGGAACTCGTCGAGATGGCCGAGCAGTTCGGCTGATCGCGCCGCGCCGCGCCGGTACACAGTGCCGGGCGGCCACGGTCCTCGATGGCTGTCATGAGCCTTCGGTAATAATCGGTCGTTGCAGTAGATCGAGCGTGTCGGCGGGCTGTGGACGGTGTGCGGATGCCCTGCCGAGCGGGATCCATGGTGTCCCCCGGGCCGGCCGCTCCGCGACCCCGTATGATCTGTTGCACGAGCCAGACTCGATGTCCCTCGCCGGCCCCAGTAGCTCAGTGGATAGAGCGACCGCCTCCTAAGCGGTAGGCCGCAGGTCCGATTCCTGCCTGGGGCACATCCGTCATGTCGATCGCCGCCTCCGGTCGGTGGGACCAGAGTCCCCTGCGGGGCGAGCTGCGTTGCGAGCCGCGCGACCGCGGCTGACGCCGCGCCGGCTCAGGTCGGTGGGGACGGCAGCCAGGGCGCCGGTGTGGTGGAGATGGTCCCGGGCGGCCTGGATGGCCGACGGGGTGGAGTCGAACAGGCGTCCCTGGCCGCGTAGCCGGTCCACCAGACCGACGGCGGCCACCGCTTTGGCATGCTCGGGTCGCAGCCCTGACACATACACCTTGACGCCGCGGTGTTCGAGCCGGTCGATGACGTCGCGCAGGACGAGGGCGCCGGTGCCGTCGACGGCGCTGACCCGGGACAGCCGGAGGATGAGGATCTCGACGTCGGCTACCTCGGTGAGCTCCAGCAGGAAGCGGTGGGCGGCGGCGAAGAACAGGGGGCCGTTGATACGGTAGGCGACGATGTGCTCGGCGAGCAGCGCGTGTTCGGAATCGTGATGATCGCCAGGGTCCAGCGGCACCTCCTCGACCCGCGCGGTTCGGGCGATCGCGCGCAGGGCGAGGGCGCCGGTGACCGTGAGGCCGAGGACGACAGCGATGACGAGGTCGAGCGCGAGGGTCGCCCCGGCGGTCAGCGCCATGACCAGGGCATCGGAGTGTGACGCACGGCCGAGGGTGCGCAACGAGGAGACCTCGACCATCCGCACCGCCGTGGCGAGCAGAACACCGGCGAGCGCCGCGAGCGGGATGCACGCGACCAGGGGGGCGGCGGCGAGCATCACCCCGGCGAGGACCACGGCGTGCGCGAGGGCGGCGAGCCGGGACGAGGCACCCGAGCGGACGTTGACCGCGGTGCGGGCGATCGCGCCGGTGGCGGGCACCCCGCCGAACAGCGGGACGGCAAGGTTGGCCAGCCCTTGGCCGAACAGCTCCCGGTCGGGGTCGTGGTTCTGGCCGACGGTCATCCCGTCGGCGACACTGGCCGAGAGCAGGCTCTCCAGGGCGGCGAGCGCGGCCACGGCGACGGCGGCCGTGGCGAGCGTCGGGATCGCGGTGATGTCGAGGAAGCCGAGCGAGGGACCGGGCAGGGTGGCGGGGATCGCGCCGAGGGTCGTGACGTCCCACCCGCGGGCCGTGACGAGGGCCGTCGCGAGGGCCACGGCGAGCAGCGAGAACGGGACCGTGGGCCGCAGCCGGGCGCCGACCAGCATCGTCGCCGCGACGCCGACGGCGAGCGCAAGTGCGAGCCAGTGCGGCCGGTGGACGAAGTCGGCTACAGCCGCCCAGGCCACGCTGGTCACCCGGTCACCGTTCCGGGCGCGTACTCCCAGGGCCGGGGGAACCTGCTGAAGGAAGATCACCGCGGCGATGCCGACGGTAAATCCCTCCACCACGGGCGCCGGCACATATCGCACGGAGCGGCCGACCCGCAGGACTGCGAGTGCGAGCAGGATCATCCCGGCGAGCAGCCCGACGGTCAGCACACCGGCCGGCCCGTGCCGGTGCACGATCGGCACGAGCACGGCGGTCATCGCGCCGGTCGGCCCGGACACCTGCAGGTTCGACCCCCCGAAGACCGCTGCGAGAGCACCCGCCACGATCGCCGTCACCAGCCCGGCGGTCGCGCCGAGGCCGGAGGAGACCCCGAATCCCAGCGCGAGCGGCAGCGCGACCACCGCAACGGTCATCCCCGCGAGCAGGTCACGGCCTGGCTGGCGGCGCATGCTCTCGATATCGGCCCGGCCGGGCAGGAGCCGGCCGAGTTCTAGCCGGCCGAGTGGCTTGGACCAGCGTGACGGGGCCGTCCTTATGGGG
>NZ_CDWRCK010000095.1:0-14126 GCF_977927595.1 Frankia sp. CcWB3 | reverse complement strand
GTCTCCGCTTCCCCGGCCGGGGGTGGGTGAGCCGCGCCCGGGTGTCCGGCGGCCGATCGTCCCGGGGTGGCTGCGCTCGTGGGCGGCGTTGCGCGTGGCCGCATGCTGGGCGGTGGGCCACTACACCTACACCGCGGTCTACCACGCGGTGCGGGTGCCGGTGTACGCCGCCCGGCTGGTCGGCCGCGCCCCGCGCGGCGCCGGTCGGCTGCTGGGCGCGGTGGTGGGCTGGCTGGCCGACACCGACGCCCGGCCGGTGATCGCCGCTTCGGTCCGCCAGGAAGACGCCGGGATATATCTGCGGCTGGCCCGTCTGCATGACACCCGGACCCGGGCGCGGGCGTTCCTGGCCGTCCTGGGCGGCTTTCCTGCCCTCGCGCTGGCCGTGTGGTGGTGGAGCGCCGCCCCCGCCGGGGTGCGTCTGCTGCTGGGCGTCGCCGTGGTCGGCGGGCTCGGGGTGCTGGAGGCGCCGGCGGACCGGCCGCTGATGAGTCCGGCGGTGGTCCCGACCCGGGTGGGCCGGCTGACCGCGGACATCGTCGTCCGCGCGCTGGGGGCACTGGGCATCGCTGAGATCAACAAGGCGCGTCGCGAGGGTGGTGGGATCACCTTCCCCTCCCCGATCATGCGGGACGGTCCCGGCTGGCGCGCCGAGGTCGATCTTCCCTATGGGGTGACGGTGTCCGATGTCTTGGAACGCCGGGAACGGCTCGCGTCCGGGCTGCGCCGCCCGATCGGCTGCGTGTGGCCGGAGGCCGGGCACGACGCGCACGCCGGCCGGCTGGTGCTGTGGGTGGGGGATCAGGACATGTCCAAGGCCCCGGCCGCTGCCTGGCCGCTGACGCGGCGGGGGGTGACGGACGTGTTTGCCCCGGTGCCGTTCGGCTCCGACCCGCGCGGGCGGCCGGTCAGTATTCTCTTGTCGGAAAACAATGTGCTGGTCGGCTCGCTGCCCGGGGCGGGGAAAACGTCGGCGGTGCGGGTGCTCATGCTCGGCTGCGCACTCGACCCCACCTGTGAGCTGTGGGTGTTCAACCTGAAAGGAACCGCCGATCTGGACGCGGCGGAAAAGGTCGCCGCCCGTTATGCCTCTGGACTGGACGACTCCACGATGGAAATCGTGCTGGAAGCGTTACGGGATCTGCGGGCGGAGATTGTCCGCCGGGCCGCGGCGATTAAACGGCTACCGAAGGACCTGTGCCCGGATGGGAAGGTGACCCGGCAGATCGCCGGTTTGCGGTCGTACGGGTTGCATCCGCTGGTCGCGATTGTGGACGAGTGCCAGAACCTGTTCGCGCACCCGGCCTACGGCAAGGAAGCCGGCGAGTTGGCCACGGACATTATCAAACTGGGCCGGGCGCTCGGGGTGATTCTGATTCTGGCGACGCAGCGGCCGGATGCCGCCTCGTTGCCGACCGGGGTGTCATCGAATGTGTCGATCAGGTTCTGTCTGCGGGTCATGGGCCAGGTCGAAAACGATATGATCTTGGGGACGTCGATGTATAAGAACGGGATTCAGGCAACGACGCTGCGGCCGTCGGACAAGGGTATCGGCTATCTGGTTGGCGCCAGCGACGACCCGATGATTGTCCGCTGCGCGTACATCGATGCCCCGATCGCGGACGAGATCGCCGAGCGGGCGCGGGAAGCCCGTATCGCCGCGGGCCGGCTGTCCGGGCAGGCCGCCGGGGACAGCACCCCGCCGGAATCGGCACCGTCGCTGTTGGACGACATTCTGTCCGTGGTGCCCGGGGGCGAGGGCAAGGTGTGGTCAGAAACCGTTGTCGCCCGGCTCGCCGAGCCGCGGCCGGATGTGTACGGAGGTTGGGGTGCCGATCAGCTCGCGATGGTTCTCAAACCGTACGGAATCGAGACCGTGCAGATCGGCCGCCGGATAGCCGGGAAGGTCCTCAACCGGCGTGGGATCGAACGCCGCCACCTAGCCGCAGCGGTGGCGGAACGTGACCGGAAGCGGGTTGCCTGACGGTCCGCTGGGTGCTAACGGTTAGCGGCTCTCCCGCTAACTGTTAGCACCCCTGTTAGCCCCCTCACAGGCCGCTGACCTGCTCGTTTGCCTGTTAGCGGCCCGGAGCGTGAAACCGCCGAAACCCCGGGGGGACGAGGGCTGTGGCCCCCTCCCGGCCCGGCTCGCCGCCCCGGCACCCCGGCACCGTTGCCGCCACCCTGCGTGACCGGCCCGGGGGTGGTCGCTGGCATCCCGACCACGGGCAGGGCACCGGTGAAAGCCGGCGCACGCATCACCCATGGTGGTCGGCCGCGTGTTTTCCAGAAATCGCCTTGCGGGGTTAGTGCTGACCGCGTACGCCCTTTTTTCTGAACTATCCACCGCCTTTGCCCGCTCTGCTGTGAGGGGAGACAGCAGGAATGTCGGCTGTGCTTGATCTTTTTGCCGGCCCCGGTGGCTGGGGCTCGGCCTGCACCAGGCTTGGCCTGGCCGAAATCGGCGTCGAATGGGATCACTGGACCTGCGAAACCCGCCGCGCCGCCGGGCTGGCAACCGTTGAAAACGATGTCGGTGCCATCCACCCGGGCGACTACGCCGGGATTACCGGGCTGATCGCCTCCCCGCCCTGCCAGCCGTTCAGCAGCGCGGGAAAACGGCTGTGGCTGGCCGACCCCCGCGGCCGGCTCATTCACCAGCCGATGAGGTTCGCCCGCGTGCTGCGGCCGGTGTGGATCGCGATGGAAGAAGTCCCCGCCGTCCTGCCGATCTGGGAACGGTTCGCCTACGAACTGCGCCGCGGCGGCTACGCCACCTGGACCGGAATCCTCGCCGCCGAACAGTACGGGGTGCCGCAAACCCGCCGACGCGCCTTCCTCCTCGCTTCCCGGGCACAAGAAAGCGTCGGCCCGCCCGCGCCGAGTCACACCCGATATGGTGCGACAACCCCGCGATATGCGCCGCCGCTGAAACCCTGGCGGAGCATGGCCGACAGCATCGGCCGGGGGATCATCGACCGGCCATCCTTCACCGTCACCACCCACGGGAACACCTGGGGTGGAACCTACGCCCGCACCGCCCTCCGCACCGCACAGCTAACCGGCAGGTGGGCCGGACCGGTAGACCCCCTGACCGTCGCCGAGTTCGGCGCCCTGCAATCCTTTCCCGCCGACTACCCGTGGCAGGGCAGCAACACCATCCGGCTTCTCCAAATCGGCAACGCGGTGCCGCCCCCCTCGCCGCCGCGGTCCTGTCCTCCGTCGCTTTCTCCCAGCCCCTTGCCCAAGCCGCGTAACGACGAACAGCCACCTACCCGCAAGACTCCCAGCGATCTTGACCCCCTCCCGCGTGGTGAGAGCGTCGTGATTCTCTCGGTGCAGGATTTCAGGCTTCCTGATGTGCTGGGGCATCTGGAGGCCGGAAGGGTCGTGCTCGTCCTTCCGGCCTTCCCACAGGCCACCTAGCGCGGACGGGCGGCTGAACCTCCGTTCCGCGCGCTGCTTTCCCGACGGAAACAGAACCCGTTGCCAAGGTCCACGATTCCGTCCGCGTCGGTCGTGTCCGTGAAACCCGTACCGATCTTGATTCCCCACTGTCCGTCATGCTCGGAAAGCGTCAGACCCCACGAGGTCATGATCGCTCGGAGCATGCCCCGCTTTTCGTCGGTGTCGCCGCTGGTCCACATGTCGCTGACCGTCCGCCCGATCTCCGTGTAGTCGTACACGTCAGAGACAAGCGCGAATTGTTCGATGGCCACCCGCAGAGCCTTGCGGGTGGCCACCAGCGCATCGAGTTCGTCATCGTCTTCCGTGACAGACAAACGGCTTTGCAGCCGGGAGAATTCTGCCCGCATCTCGTCCGGCTCGTGCGCGTTCCCCGCCACCCGCTGGAAAGCGAGAATAGGCGTCGTGTCACTGGAAAACATAGAATCGATTATGCCAATGATGGGGCGGGCGTCACAGCCGGTGAAGACACCGCACGCCTTGCGGGCTTTGGGGTTACCGCCACAGCGAAGCTTAGGAGTGCGCGGGTTTCCGGACGGAGCGCGACCGGCGTTCAGGTGCAGCTTCGCACCGCACGATGGGCATTGAAGGACGCCACTGATCCAGTTGGCGGCCTGTGCCACGGGACGGCCACCCTTGTTCCCTCTGGCGTCCGTCAGGTTCGCGGCAATCACCTTGTTGGCGCGCCACCACAGAGGCGAATCGACCACCGGTCCAACCTCATGCACCCACGTTTCGGTCGTACCCTCATACGTGTACCGGCATTCCTCGACCCCTGTGTGGTTCGCCGCGAACCGGACAAGGTTCTTAACCGATGCTGGATAAACATCGTAAATCCGGGCGATGGATTGCAGGAATTCGCGGTTGGCGACACGCTCATAAATGTCCCTGACCGATTCCGGGTCGGCGCAATAAGCTTGCTTAGCGTAGCGTTCCCCCTTGACCGCCCAGAACGACGGCAGCGGACCGTGATGCGCGCCGTTGGCAATAATCATCGAGATGCCACGGTACGTGGTCTGCTTGACCGTCCTGGACTTCTCGGAATTCGCATGCTGAGCGACAAGAGTCACGATACGACCGGCGAAATCGGTCTTGCCGAACTGGGGTTCGGCAATCGAGATGATGTCGCCACCCGCAGACCGAATATCAAGCAAGATCTCCGCCTGCGCATCCAAATCGTCGCGACGGTCAAGCCGGGACGACTCGGTTACCAAAAGCGTCGTGTAGTCCCCACGCTGAATGTCAGCGATTGCCTCACGCAACGCCGGTTCCTGCGCCCCGTGGCTCGCCGAGTACCCGTGAAGGGTAAACCACTTGACGATCGTGATCCCGCGCTGAGCAGCCTCCTCAGCGAGGATCTTGACCTGTGAGGTCTCGTCCTGGCTACCCGTCGACACCCTGACGAATCCGGCACCTAGCTCGCCCACTGTCCCACCCTCGCTGTCGGTGCTGATCGCGGCCTGCACCGTGCACACTACCCGATAGCCTACAACCCGATCGTCCTCGCTCACGCTCGCGCCCTGCTGACCGGTACACCCGAGGGCCGCATCGCCTATCTGAACGCCGACCTGCGGGAACCGGGGAAGATCCTGGCTTCGGCCGAGGTACGCGACACGCTCGACCTGAGCCGCCCCATCGCACTGTCCCTGATCGCGATCATGCATTTTCTTCCCGATTCCGAGGATCCCTACGGCCTCGTCCGCCGCTACCTCGACGCCCTGCCCTCGGGCAGCTATCTGGCGTTCACTCATTGCACGGCCGATGCCGCGCCGGAGGAGGCCGGACGGCTCGTCGAGGTCTACCGGCAGCGGGGGATCCCCCTCACGACGCGTACCCGCGCCGAAGTCGAACGTTTTTTGACGGTCTGGAGCTCGTCGAGCCGGGAGTGCAGATCGTCCATCGCTGGCGGGCCGAGGTGACCCCGGACGGCCCGACCGATGCCCAGGTCAGCTGGTACGGCGGCGTCGCCCGGATTCCCTGACCATCGACACTCGCGAGCGTTCACGAGGTCGGGTCCGCCTGATCGCGCGGTGGCCCCATGCGCGGTGGCACCGCGCGCGGCGGCCACATTGTGGGGAGCAAGGCACGGTCCAGGGACCGCAGACCGTGCCCAGGTCCCCCAAATTCACCGGCCGACGTGTCGGACCCGGGTGGGATGGTGGCTTTCGTCGCCGATGACGGTGGTGTAGCCTGTGAACCGAGTACACGGCAATCAAGTACGCGGCAATCGAGGGCACAGCATTCGTGGCGGGTCGTCGAGGCCCGGCGGATGCCGAGGGGGGAGACGCGCCGTGGTGGAGCCGGAGGCCGAGGGCAGGCTGTTCCCCGTGCCGCGGGGGGTCCCAGGGCAGCAGAGGGTCCCAGGGGCGCGGGGGTCCCTGGGCCGCTGGGGGCGCCGCCTTCGCCCGCCGCGCCGGGGGGAGTGGGTGGCACCGGCACCGGCGGCCGGGGCGCCGACGGCCGTACGGCCGCGGAGGTCCTCGACGCACCGCAGCTCTTCGAGCCGGCGACGTCCTATGAGGTCCGGGATACCTTCGCCGAACTCGTCCGCCGGGATCTGCTCGGCCCGTGGAGCGGCGAGCGCGAGCAGTTCCACCCCAGGGCGATAGGCCCGCGCGAGCGGTACCTCGTCGGCATGCTCGGGCCGAAGCCGGCTCCGCGCGGTGCCCGGGAGGCCGCCGCCGCGGACGTCGTCGCCGACACGGAGACGGCCGTGCAGGGCGACGCGGACGCCGACCCGCCGGAGATCGCCACCCCGCAGAACCGGGGGCGGATCTGGGCGTCGTCGATGGGACTCTCCTTCGCCGGGCTGGCCGGAACCGCCGGCACGGATTCGGTCGACGTCCTCGCCGTCACGGCGGCCTGGGGGCATTACACCAAGCGGGAGGTGGAGGACGACGAGGGCCGCAAGCGCAGCGCGTGGACCCGCGAACCGGTGGTCTTCGCGAACCGGGAGATCCGCCTGGATGATCACCTGGGCGCCGGTTCCCGGCGGATGCCGCTCGTCGGCGACGACGAGACCGGGGTCTTCCTCGTCGTCACCGTCCGCGAGCGCGGTGCCCGTCGCGTCGTCGAGCTGACGCTGGTCAACAGCCAGCCGGAGCCGCCCTCGTCCGCGGACACGGCGTGGCTGTTCCAGCCGACGCTGTCGGTGACCGCGCTGGACGGCGCGCGCGCCGTCTTCCTGCCCGTCGACGATCCCGAAGACGAGTGGTCCGGCCCCGGCCCCGGCTCCGGTTCTGGCACCGGCCTTGGCCCTGGCTCCGGTTCCCCCGAGGGGCGACGCGCCGCTCGCCGGCGCGCCGCCCCTCGACGCTGATCACGAGGATCTGCACCTCCAGTTGTTGTACCGGGGGGAGCGTCGCTACGCGACCGGTCGCAACGTCGCGGTGCATCCGCACGTCCGGCCCGGTGAGCGGTGCGCCCACCGGCTGGAGACCACCTGGCTGCCCACCTACGACGTGCCGGCGACGGTCGCGCCCGCCGGGCCCGGCACGCCGCTGGCCGGGGTCGAACTGGCCATGGACACTCTCGCCGTGGCCGGGCCCGCCGCCCTGCGGCGCGGGTTGATACCCCTCGCCGACGGTTACGCCTCCTGGCTCGACGAGCGCGAGGCCGAGGTCGCGGGCCTGCCGGCGCGGCTGCGCCCGGCCGCCCGCACGGCGATCGGCGACGCCCGCCGAGCGGCGGACCGCATCCGGGCCGGCATCGCCCTGCTCGCCGACCAGGACCAGCCGCGCCACCGCGAGGCGCTGGCCGCGTTCCAGTTCGCCAACGAGGCGATGGCCGCCCAGCGCCGGCACACGGCGATCGCCCGGCTGCGCGACGAGCAGGGGCTGGACTACGCCGCGGCCACCGCCGCCGTGCGGGCCCGGGGCGCGGGGGAGGCCTCCTGGCGGCCGTTCCAGCTCGGCTTCGTGCTGCTCAACCTGCCCTCCCTGACCGACCCGGCGCACCCGGAGCGGGCCGCGGACGCCACCGCCGTCGTCGATCTGCTGTTCTTCCCCACCGGCGGCGGCAAGACCGAGGCCTACCTCGGCCTGACCGCCTACACCTTCGCGATCCGCCGCCTACAGGGGACCGTCGGCACCGGTACCGTGGCCCGCTCCGGCGAGGCCGGGGTCGCCGTCCTCATGCGGTACACGCTGCGGCTGCTCACCGCCCAACAGTTCCAGCGGGCCGCCACCCTGGTCTGCGCCGCCGAGGTGCAGCGCCGCGCGGACCCGGCGACCTGGGGTGCCACGCCGTTCCGCATCGGTCTGTGGGTCGGCGGCGGGGTGTCCCCGAACCGGTTCGAGGACGCCCGCGACCAGGTCGGCGAGGCGCGCGAGGCCGGCGACGGCAAGCGGGCCAACGTCCTGCAGACCCTGAGCTGCCCGTGGTGCGGCAGCGCGCTCGGGGCCCATACTGACGCCCACGTCGACGAGGACCTCCGCCGGGTGCTGCTGTACTGCCCGAACGGCGAGGGGGCCGACGCCTGCCCGTTCTCCCGGCGGGCGGCGCCCGACGAGGGCCTGCCGGTGCTCACCGTCGACGAGGAGATCTACCGCTACGCCCCGAGCCTGGTCATCGCCACCGTCGATAAGCTCGCCCAGCTGCCCTGGCGCGGCGAGGCGGGGATCCTGTTCAGCCGGGTGAGCCGACGCTGCCCCCCCGGCACGGGTGCCGCCACGACGACCTCGACGCCCGCACCGGCTGCGGCGAGCGTCACCACAGCCGCGGCAGGCGGCCCGCCGTGACCAGCGAGCCGGTCGTCCGGCTGCGCCCGCCTGATCTGATCATTCAGGACGAGCTGCACCTGATCTCCGGTGCGCTCGGCACCACCGTCGGCCTGTTCGAGAGCGCGGTCGACGAGCTGTGCACCTGGCCGGTCCCGGCCGGCGCGCTCACCGGCCCGAAGATCGTGGCCTCGACGGCGACCACCAGGCGGGCCCGCGACCAGGTGCTCGGCGTCTTCGGCCGCGGCCTCGCCATCTTCCCGCCCCAGGTGATCGACGTGACCGATACGTTCTTCTCCCGGCGGGTCCCGGTCACCCCCGCCACCCCGGGCCGGCGCTACCTCGGCGTCTGCGCGCACGGGACGAGGATGAAGTCCGCCGAGATCCGCCTCGCCGAGATCCTGCTCCTCGCCGGCCAGACCCTGTTCGACCGGCACGGCACCCCCGCCGAGCCCTACCTGACCCTCGTCGGCTACTTCAACGCCACCCGCGAGCTCGCCGGTATGCGCCGCTACCTCGACGACGACGTCACCACCCGGGTGCGTACCCACGGCCGGCGCAAGGGGCTCGCCAACCGCATCGTCACCGGTACCGGCATGCTCGCGATCTCGGAGCTGACCTCCCGGGTCTCGTCGGCGGACATCAGCGAGGTGTTGGGCCGCCTGGAGATCCCCTTCGACCCCGAGCTCGACACTTCCGCGCGGCGGGAGGCCGTCGCCGAGAACGTCCGTGCATCGTTCCGGAGCAGGGAGCGGGACCGGCGGGCACCGCGCCCCCTCGCCGAGCGCACTCGCGCCCGGAGCAACCAGGACCGGATCCCGGTCGACGTGGTGCTCGCGACCTCGATGCTCCAGGTCGGGGTGGACGTCTCCCGGTTCGGGCTGATGGCCGTGATCGGCCAGCCGAAGAACACCGCCGAGTACATCCAGGCGTCCTCCCGGGTCGGCCGGGACGCCGGCCGCCCGGGTCTCGTCGTCACCCTGTACAACTGGTCCCGGCCGCGGGATCTCGCCCACTACGAGGACTTCGAGCACTACCACGCGACCTTCTACCGGCAGGTGGAGGCGCTGTCCGTGACCCCGTTCACCCGCCGCTCCCTCGACCGGACCACCACCGGCACGTTCGTCGCCGCCGTCCGGCACGCCGACGAGGCGAACACCCGCAACGTCGACGCCCACGGCGTGGACCTCGCCGGCCCGGCGGTCAGCGGAGTGATCGACCGGCTGCTGGCCCGTGCCGAGGCCGTCGCCGGGCCGCGCGGCCGGGAGTACCTCGAGGAACGGATCCGGCAGCTGATCGAGAGGTGGGAGCTGGCGAGGACGGGCCCGTCCCGCATCGGCTATCGCACGGCCGGGGGACAGCAGCGGGTCACCGGCCTGCTGGAGCCCGCCGGGCACGTCCGCTGGGACGTTCTCACCGTCGCCCAGTCGATGCGGGAGACTGAGCACGAGATCAACCTGCTGGTGCCCGGCCCCGCCGAGATCTTCACCCCCGCCTACGGCGAGCCGGGCTGGGCGTTCGGCGCGCCGCCGGACGCCGACGCTACCGGTGAGATCGGGAGCAGCGGTGAGATCGGGAGCAGCGAGGCGGACGGCAGGGATGACGAGGTAGTGGACGACGAGGCCGCCCCGGTCGGGGACGAGCTGGGGGAGACGGCCTTCGTGGCGGCACGGGCGGGCCGTCCGGCGCGGTCGGCCCGCGCGGCGCTCCCGGGGAGGGGCATCTGATGGTCACGGCGTTCCACCGGCGGGTCGGCGCGGTCCGGCCCAGTCACCTGATGTTCACCAGCGGTGTCGGCGCGCTCGTCGACCTGCCGAACTTCTCCGCGATCGTCCGCGGCGTCGACGACTGGGACTACCGCAACGTCCCCGAGTACCAGCCGATCGTCGAGCCGCGGTTGCTCGCCGCCGTGCGGCGGCTGTATGACCGGGGCGTCACCGAGCTGCGCCCGGCCCCGTGGGCGGAGACCGACGCGGGCGACCGCAGCGGGCAGGGCGCCCGGATCGGCGTGCCCACCGTGCCGTTCCCGAACTGGCTGCGCTGCACCGCCTGCAACGAGCTGGATGTGATCGCCTCCCGCGCGTTCGGGTTCGAGAACCCGTGGCTGACCCGGCCCCAGGACGCCCGCTTCTTCCACGGCACCTGCGGGCGGAAGAAGACCGGCCGCCGGCCGCTCGCGGTGGCGGCCCGCTTCGTGCTCGCCTGCACCGCGGGGCATCTCGACGACTTCCCCTACCCGATGTTCGTGCACCGGGGCGCGCAGTGCGCCAAGGCGAGTCATCCCCGGCTGCGGATGGAGGACCGCGGCGGCAACCTCGGCGCCAACGTCGAGATCCGGTGCGTGAACTGCGACGCCCGGCGCAACATCCGGGAGGCCATGGGACGCCGGGGGGCGGAGCACCTGCCACGCTGCCGGGGCCGCCATCCCCACCTGGGGACCTTCGCCGATGGCGGGTGCCCGCAGGAGTCCCGCCTGCTCGTCGTCGGCGCATCCAACCAGTGGTTCGCCCAGACGCTGTCGGTGCTGTCGGTGCCGCGGACCGGCGCCAGTGAGCTGGCGGTCAAGGTCGAACAGCACTGGACCGCCCTGGAAGGTCTTCCCACGGTGTCGATGCTGGCCTGGGCGCGCGCGCAGACCGCGGTGCTGCGCGAGTTCGCCCGATGGACGGACGAGGAGATCTGGGCTGCCGTCGAGCGGCATCGCGCCGCGATCGAAACCGGCCCGGCCCCGGGTGCCGACGCCGACGACGAGCGGGCCTACCCGGATCTGCGCACCCCGGAGTGGGAGATCTTCTCCTCCGCCGTCCTCCCCGAACCCACCGACGATTTCGCCCTGCGCCGCGAGCCCGGCGGTGTGCCGGCGCCGCTTGCCGGCTGCTACGCCGACGTCGTGCAGGCCGAACGCCTGCGGGAGGTACGGGCGCTGACCGGGTTCACCCGGCTGGACGCGCCCGACCCGGACGACCCCGACCTCGTCATCCGGGCGCCGCTGGCCCGTGGGCCGGCTTCCTGGGTACCGGCGAGCGAGGTCCGCGGCGAGGGCGTGTTCCTGCGGGTGCCCGAGGAGATCCTCGGCCCGTGGGCGCGCCGCGTCGCGGACAGTGTCGCGATGCGCGAGCACCGCGACGCCTACAGCCGATTCCGGGTGAACCGCTACTCCGACCGGATCGCCGGGGACTTCGATCCCATGCAGGGCTGGCCCGGGGAGCGATTCCTCGCCCTGCACACCCTGTCCCACCTGCTCATCCGGACCATCGCGCTGGAGTGCGGCTACAGCTCGGCCAGCCTGAGCGAACGCATCTACGCCGGGGACGACGGCGACCCGCGCGGCGGCATCCTCATCTACACGGCCGTCCCGGACGCGGAGGGCACCCTGGGCGGGCTGGTGTCGCTGGCCGAGCCCGACCAGCTGCTCCGGCTGACCCGCCGGGCCCTCGCCGACGCCCGGCACTGCTCGTCCGATCCACTGTGCGCCGAGCGGCTGCCGTCGGCGCCCGCCGACTTCCTGCACGGCGCCGCCTGCCACGTCTGCCTGTTCGTGTCCGAGACGACCTGCGAGCGTGGCAACCGCTTCCTCGACCGCCGGTTCGTCGTGCCCCTCGGAGACGAGCCGCAGGACCGCGCCCTCGCCCTGTTCGGCGGGCTGCCGTGAAGACGAGCGGCCGGGACACGGCGAGCTCCGCGGCTGCCACGGCCACAGACACGGCCACGGTCACCGCCACCGACATCGCCCGGCTGGCCGGAGTCGGGCGGGCCGCGGTCAGCAACTGGCGGCGCCGGTTCGCCGACTTTCCCGCACCCGTCGGGGGGACGTCGACCAGCCCGCTGTTCGCGCTGACCTCCGTGGCGGACTGGCTCACCCGGCATGACCGACCGTTCCAGGTCGAGGCGGCCGACCAGGTATGGCAGCGGATCCGGGGGGCCGTCGACGATCCGCGCCTCGGTGAGGTGACCGGCCATCTCGGGGGGTTCCTCATCCAGCGCCAGCGGGATCCCGCGGGCGCCACGGCCCTGCTCGGGGAGAGCGACGCGGTGGCGGCGGTATCCCTGGAACCGGCGATCGCCCGCGCCGTGCCGGAGCTTCCCGGTGGTTTCCCCGACACCTGGGAGACCGGGTGGGTGGCGATCGCCCGGGTCGCCGCCGAGGCGGCGGACCGGCACGGCCACGCGGAGCTCTTCGACGCGCTGCGCGCCCGCTACCGCGAGGTCTGCTCCCGGCAGGTGGCGGAGCCTCCGCGGGCGGTCGGGGAGCTGATGGTGACCCTCGCCGGCCTGCGCGGCCGAGCGGGGGCCGCCACGGTGCTCGACCCGGCCTGCGGGATCGGCGGGCTGCTGGAGGCGGCCCGGGCCGCGGGGGCGGGCCGCCTGCTCGGCCAGGACGTCAACCCGACGATGGCGCGGGTGAGCGCCGTCGGACTGCTGCTGCGGGGTGGTGACGCGCGGATCGTCGCGGGCGACTCGCTGCTCGCCGGCGCCTTCGCCGGGGAACGGGCCAACGCGGTCCTGTGCGCCCCGCCGTTCGGGCAGCGATCCTGGGGCTACGACGAGCTGCTCGGCGCGCCGTGGTGGCGCCACGGTGTTCCACCGCGGGGGGAACCCGAGCTGGCCTGGGTGCAGTACTGCCTGGCGCACGCCCGGGACGGCGCGCCGGTGCTGGTCATCATGCCGGCGGCCGCCGCGTCGCGCCGGGCCGGGCGCCGCATCAGGGCGAACCTGCTGCGTGCCGGGGAACTGCGCGCCGTGCTGGGGCTGCCGCCCGGGCTGTTCCCGACGGGATCGGCCCCGGATCTGTGGGTGCTCCGCCGCGGTGCCGGCCGCGGTGCCGGCCCCGATGCCGGCCCCGATGCCGGTTCCGGCGGGCCCGGGGCGACGTCCGCTCAGGTACTGCTGGGCCTGGCGCACGGTGAGATCGCCGTCGTCGAAGCGGCCTGGGCGTTGTTCGTCGCCGCCGGCGGGTTCGGCGGCGGCACCGCCGATCTGCCGGCGGGATTCCGGCGGATGTGCGTTGCGGACCTCCTCGACGACGAGGTCGACGTGAGCCCGCGAGGCTACATCGACCATCCTCCGGAAAGAACCGCTGTCGGTGAGTTCCCTGCCGTCCGGGAGGATTTCCTGGCGATGGTGGCCTCGTTGTCCTCGGCGGTTCCCCTCCTGACCCCACCGAGGGGATCCGGACCGGCGGACCGGCTGGCTTCGCCGAGTGTCACGATCGGTGAGTTGGCGAAAGCCGGATCGTTGACGGTCCTGATGGCCCCGTTGCAGACCAGGGCCGGGGTCGGTGACCTGCCGCTGCTCACCGCGGGCGACGTCCGGCATGGGCGGGGCCCGTCGGGCCGGACGGAGGAACTGGCCGGAATGCTCGTTCTCCGGCCCGGCGACGTCGTCTGTGTGACGGCGCCGGGGGAGACCACGGCCCGGGTCGTCGAGGACGCGGGTGCCGTTCTCGGGCCGCGGGTGGTGCTCCTGCGGGGCGATCCCGACCGGCTCGATCCGTACTTCCTGGCCGGGATCCTGCGGCCGGCCGGCCATCCGGCGCACGGGCGATCCGGTGGCGGTGCGGACGCCCAGGCCGCCGGCCGCTCGGGTGGATCGTCGCCGCCGGCCGGCCTGCGGCGGGTCCGGATACCGGTTCTCCCGCTGGCCGAACAGCGTTCCCGGGGGCTCGACTTCCATCGCCTCACGATGGTCGAGAAGTCGCTGCGCGACGCGGTGGAACTGGCCGAGACCATCGTCCGGCTCGGTCATCTCGGAATCGCCGACGGAAGCCTGCGGGGCGGGGCGACAGGTCCCATGTAATGACGCCCCTGCCCGGTGCGCGGGTCCGGCCGAAGCCTTGTCCTGGTGACGGTGAAGGCGGCGCGGTGCAGCCGGGATCAGCAACCCGACAATGCTGTGGCCGGCCGACAATGCCCTGGCCGATGCCGTTTCCGGGTGGGGGTAGTG
>NZ_CDWRCK010000094.1:0-14215 GCF_977927595.1 Frankia sp. CcWB3 | reverse complement strand
CGGACAGCACCATCGCCGAGTTCGCGAAGACGATGTCGGCCTCCGGCGCGACGCCGACGAGCCGGAACGGCGGCAGGCCCGCATCCCCGCCCGCGCCACTGCCCGCAGCGATGCCCGCCACGTGCGAGCCGTGGTCGGACTGCGAGCTGGTCCAGATCGCGTTCATCCGGTTGTTCGCGACCACGTCGGCGACGGCGGTCTGGTCCCACCAGACGCCGTACGGGAAGCCGGGCGGCGGCCCCTGGCCGGCCTCGGGCCGGGACACCTGGTCCCAGTAGCCGATCACGCGGCTCTTCGGCGGCATGACCCCAGGTACCGTGAACGTCGGGTGCGTGACCGTGAGCCGGTTGTCGAGGATGCCGACCAGAACGCCCTTGCCGGTCGCGCCGGGCGTCCCGCCGACCGAGTACGGCGGGGCCTGAGCGCGCACGGCGGTGGCCTTGATCTCCGGCATGCTGCGATCGATCAGCAGGTGCGTACGCGCTGAGGCGGCCAGCCACCGCACGCCCGGGACCGCCTCCAGCGCGGCCACGTCGGCGAGCCACACGGTACCGGTAGCCACCTCGCCGTCGTGGTGGCCGAGCTCGAGCCCGGCGGCGGTGAGCGCGGCCGGATCGTCCGCATACGTCACGAAGACGTCGACGCGGCGCTCAGGCTCCCCGTCGTGCCGCCAGCTCTCCAGCTCGCGCAACAGGCCCGCGTCGCAGCGGTCCCCGGCCACCTACAGCTGCCCGGGTGGATCGACAGACACGGTGACCGTCATGTCGTTGACCCCGTCCTCATCGTTTTCGTCGTCCTGGCGGTCGAAGACTGATCGAGTACCAGCACAGCGTACTGTGTGTCTGGGTGCGGCGATCATCTGTTTGTTGCCGATGTAGCTGGCGACGTAGTGAATGGGGGATGTGTCCAGAAAACGGCTCTGGCTCACTTTCGGCGGTGACCGAATGTCAGCCGAGCAGGATGCGGTGGCGGAGGAGGGTGAACTCGGCTCGGCCGTGCATCTGGCGCATGATCCGTCTGGTTTTGGTGTTCACGCCTTCGGTGCCGCCATTGTGGTGGGCCACAGCGAGGGCGGCGTTGACGGCCGCGCGGTCGAGGTCGAGTCCGCATCCCCCGACGGCGGAGCAAAGCCCGGTTCGCCCGGGAGCTGTAGGCCTTGTCCGCCATGACCCGGTCGGGACGGGTCCGGGGACGGCCAGGCCCCGACCGGGGAACACGGATCTTGTCGAGTACGGCCGAGAACTGCGGGCTGTCGCCGCGCTGCCCGGCGGTGACCAGCAACGCCAGCGGACGACGGCCCTGCTCGCAGGCAAGATGGATCTTTGTAGAGAACCCACCGCGGGAACGTCCCAGCCCATGGCCGGCCGGTTCTGTGACTACTCCTCCCGGAGGTTCCCGCCGAAGATCCCCCTTTTGCGTGCACCGGCGGCGTGCTGGTGGGCCCGGGCCACCGTGGAGTCGACGGAAACGTCCCAGGTGATCAGCCCTTGCGCGTCCGCCTGGGCCTGAAGCTGGGTCAGGATCCGTTCCCAGGTGCCGTCCCGCTGCCAGTTCCGAAACAGTCCGTAGGGGGCAGCCGCAGGCTGGCCTTGACCCGCCACAGCAACGCCGCACCAGTGTCCGCCGCCGCACACCAGTCCGTCCAGGAGTAGAAGTTGCGGTCCGCGAGCAACAGCCAGCCCGAGGCCAGCCGCGGGTAGAGGGCCCGGGCCAGGGCCTGCTCGCTGGCGGGCTTCGTCCCACCGGCCGGGCCGAGCGCGGCCAGGACCGGGACGTGTGAGGCACACTCGGACACGGTGACCGGGCAGACCTTCGGCAACACCCCCGGCGCGTCGTCGCGGCCCACCGGCACGCCGAACGCGGAGATGTTCACCTTCGAGGCCGGCACGTCCCATTCCAGCCCGTCGATACTCATCAGCCGCCACCGGGCGAGGAACGCCCCGGCCGTGTCCAGGTCCGCGACCGGCCCGGCGACCTGGCTGAACAGCTCCGCCAGCGGCTCGGTTCCGAGCCGCTGGCGGGCTTTGGTCAGCCCGCCCGAGGCCGGTCCCCACCGCAGCCCCACCACGTCGAGATCGGTGAGCGTGGCAGCGAGCCGGCGGGCGACCGCCTCGTAGTCGTCGTCCGCGCGAACAACGCGAGCGCCACCACGAAGTAGGCCACGACCTGCGGTGGGATCGTCGCATCGGAGCGCCGGGCACCCGCTCCGGTCGCCTCATCGACCGCATCACGCGGGACGAACGACGTCAGGACCCCCAGGGAAATCCAGTCCGTCAGCTGGCTACCCGCCACCGCCCCCGTGTCCGCCACAGCGCTCGATCATGCCGCCAACCAGACGGAACCACCTGAATCGACACACCACAGCCCACCAAGATCTAAATAGTGGAAGTGGCATTGAGGCAAGCCCCGATACAAACTCGCACACCGTCATCTTGGGACTTTCTGGTTCATGACCGCGCGAGTTCCGACTCCTCCGCACGAGGCATCATGATCCCGGCTAATCAGATGCCAGATCCCAGCGGAGACATCTTGGAGTGCACGCTGGCCGTCGACATCCCTTGCTCGACCAACCTCCCACGACTACCCAACGTAGTCGAGACTTGTCGATGCACCCGGGAATCGAACCAGACGATCAATACCCCGACCTGGACATTCTCTATTCGATCAAGGATCAGATCTCATAGAATTTACCTATTTGCCCAGGTCAGGGCATTGTTGCGCATCGTGGTGGAGACGAGGGGACTCGAACCCCTAACCCCTGCCTTGCAAAGGCAGTGCTCTGCCAATTGAGCTACGCCCCCGAGGGACGCACTCCGGCCGGGACGGAACCATTCGACGATGACCACCTCGGCGAAGCGCTTCACAAGCGTACGGCATGACGGTCTCCTCGGACGTTGGTCCGGCACGGGAACCACCCGGGAACCATGGGGGGACACCGATGCTCGGGGGGATCCGGTCTTCCGGCGGTCACAGTGCCCGCCTACGACCATCGTGCCCCGCGGGAGCCCTGTGGATAACCGGGCCGCGACTCCCCCAACCGCCACCCTGTGGATAACCGGCCCGTCGGCCAGGACCGGCGCAGGGTCGGATCGATGAAGGCCAGCCGCTCCCGCACCTTGACCGCGAGATCCCGGAAGTCGGAGTAGCACCGCCGCACCGCGCTCTGCGTACCGCCGAGCGCGCCGTCTCCGGCCCGCAGTTCGAACATCGGCTTACGGGCGTCGTGCGCCAGCGGGATCAGGTTCGCGTAGTGCCCCAGAGTGGCGATCTCGAAGGAACGGTCGTGCGGTCCGGGGTTCCCGCTGGTGAGCACCGAGGTCGCGAACACCTCGGGAATCCGGTCGAGCCACCGGTCGTGCGCCTTTGCCGGCCGGTCGGTCCGCGTCGGCGGCTGCATCACGATGTACCCGATCGGCATCATCAGCCCGCGCGGAGCCGAGATGCGCTCGGGAATCTTCGGCAGCACCGTGCCCTGCCAGGTGGAACGCCACTCCCGCAGCGTGGGGCCGAGGTTGCGCAGCCCCCGCAGCGAGAACAGGTCCGCTGCCAGTGGCATGAGCACGGTGTCGGCGGACAGCAGCGCGGCCCGGTTGATGGCCCCCAGATTGGGCCCCACGTCGATGAGCACGATCTCGGCGCCAACCAAGCGGGCACCATGGTCGATGACCCGGTGCAACGCCGTCGTCGTACGCAGCGCCGCGATGTCCTTGCCGAGGAAGCTGTTCGGCCAGGCGGCCGACAGCCGGTCCTCGAAGACGCTCAGCTCGACGTCACCGGGCAGCAGCCACAGGCCGTCCTCGATCGTCACCGGATCGAAGAGCGCGACGTCCCCGACCCCCTCCATGATCGGCCCGATCGCCGTCGCCATCGTCCCCGTACCGGGGACAATCCGAACCGGGCGCACGTCGAGGTCGATGATGGGCTTCGGCGCGGACGACGCGGTGACCTCCGGCTCCTCCCACAGCTGGGTCAGCTCGTCCTCGTCGAGGAACTGGGCGGTCAGGTTCGCCTGCGGATCGAGATCGACCGCGAGCACCCGGTGACCCATGCGCTGCAGCATGTGCGCCAGGTGGTAGGCGAGGGTCGTCTTACCGACGCCGCCCTTGTTGTTGAACAAGGCCATCGTGATCATGAAAAGCTCCGGCCACGATCCCCACGTCGCCCGCGCGCCGCCTCACCCCAGTTGTCCCTGTTGTCCAACACGGCAGACATTGTCGCGCTAGCCGGAAACCTCAGAAGAAGCCCGCCCCGTCGCGGGTCCCGCCAGCCCGGTCCGGGACGCCGAGCAGCCGGCCGGTCAGTCCGAGAAAGCGCCGGTCATTCCCAGGGGGCGAGGGTGGGCCAGTCCGGCCGGCCCGGGTCCCGGCCGGCGAGCCAGCGCAGCGTCGGCCTGGTGGGCGTATCGACGACCACACGCCGCTGCCCGCGACCGACGGCGGTCGACGGCCGGTCCCCCGGCGCCAGCACGACGGTGATCTCCGGGGGTACTCGGGCCGGCAGCCCGCGCAGGGTCCACTCCCATTCGGTCTGGACGTAGGCCGGGCTCAGGTCCGCCCAGCCGGGACCGCCGAGATCGGCAAGATCGAGGTCGACGAGGTGTATCTCGGTCTCCCGCCAGCGGAGGAAGACCAGATCAGCAAGGGTCGTCAGGCCATAGGTGGCGGTGTGCCCGAGACCCGTGCGCCAGACGTCGACCTGCACGCCGTCCCAGGCCCGCTCCAGCCGAGTCACCGCGGCCACCAGGTCGTCGCGGACCTGGGCGGCGGGCAGATCGCAACCGGCGGCGATGCCGTCCTCCCGCTGCTGCGCGCCCCCCGGGTACTGGGCCCGGATCCCACCGGCCCGGGCGGCTTCGACCATGCCGGTGTGACTGTCCGCGTTGCGGGCCAGGTGGGTGAGCAGGTGACCGACCGCCCAGCCCGGCAGGCCCGACGGACGGCGCACGACGATGTCGTCCAGCCGGCCGGCCACCTCCAGTAGACGCCGATGGGCCGCTGCACATCCGGCGAGCCGATCGTGCGGAACCACCGAGGGGAGGTAGGAGGGACCGGACGGCGGCGACGTGTCGATGCTCGACTCCTGAGCGATGCTCACACCCGCCCCGGAGTCGGCATCAACTCCCGCGCCGGGGACGATGGCGTCGGACGGTCGGGGCGAGGTCGGGGTGGTCATGGTTCTACGGTGCCCCCCGACGCCACCACACGCCACCACACGCCAGGTCAAGCCTCCTACCAGCGTCTTTACCCGCAGATTCCTTATAGTCGGCACACGTTGCGCTCGAGATCCGGGCCGCGTCCGACGCTCCCTCGATGGCCGACGTAACGCGGTGGAAACAGCTCCGAGCGAAAATACCCAGAGGAAGATACGGAAAGCATGCACACGGATACCCGGCGGAAGGATGAGCGGATGTTCACAACTCCTCGCTTCCTGCAGGGCATTGTCCCCTTCGAGGGCAAAGGTCTGGATGTTCCGATTTCGCTTGGCTCGTCGTTCAGCTACGTCGTCCCAGCCGGCATCACCGCCCAGCCGCTCTACTTCCGGGGCGGCAACTCGACGGACGAACTGATCTGCCCGATCCTCCTGCGGAACGGGGTTCCCATGCGCTTCTTCCCGATCGGAGCGCGGGGTTCAATCCACGTGCCGCTGCGCGTCGTCGAGGATCTGGTGTCGGAGACGCACATCGAGCTGCACCTCGCCGCCCCGGCCGGGCTGGTCGGCACCCTGGTCGCCGACGTGGGCCTAGTCGAGCTCTGAGGCTGAGGCCCTGAGCTGGAAGCTTCGGCGGGCTGACCCCCCGGGGCGGGCTGGCATCCCGGCCTTGCCGTGGACCTCAGCGCCCGCCGGCCGGGGCGCCCGCCGCGGAGGTCGCCTCCCGCCAGAGGTCGATCTCCTCCTTGCCCCTGCTGCGGCGCCGGACGGCGGTCAGCGCGGCTCCGGCGCTCGCCAGTAGAGCCAGCACGGTCACCTTGCGAACCATCTCGTCTCCTTCGTAGGCCACCTTCACCCAACGGTATCCCGCCCGCCGGCACCGTGGCCGGACCGGGTCGCATCGCCCTGATCAACGTCACCGCAGGCTGATCAACGCCGCAGCAGGCCGCGCAGCCGGGATCGGGCCGGCCAGGACGGCGGGGGTCCCGACACCGCATAGGCCGGGAACACCCGCTCGGCCACGTCGACCAGCATCGCCACGTCGATGGGCCGAAGCACGACCCCGGCGGAGAGCACGTAGTCGGCCACCCCGGTGGCAGGCAGCAACAGCACGCCCTCGACGAGGGCCAGGCCGGCGGGAAGATCCGCGCGGGCGAAGGCCACGACCGGCTGGACCTCCAACTGCCAGCCCGCCGGCAGTTCCGCGAGGAGCTGCGCGGTGGCCTCCTCGCCCATCCACGCGACCAGCCCCAGCATCGCCCGCAACGGAACCTTGCCGGCCCAGACCCCGGCGGCGTTCTGGCGGATCGGTCCCGGATGGGCGTCGGTCTCGATCACCCAGGCCCCGGACGGCCCGATGACGAGATGGTCGATATTGCCGGCCGAGTCGGCCAGCGCGCGGTCGTGCAGGACGGTGTAGCCGGCCCGGACCAAACGGTCCAACGCCCGTGCGGTGCTGCGTTCGGCCTCCGCGTCCTCGCGCCAGGCCTCGATCTCCGGCGGGGACCGGAGAAACCGGGTCGCCGCGACGAGGACCACCACGACGGCCGAGATGATCGCGAGCTGCACGGCCACGAGCGCGGGCAGCCCGACCAGGAGGCTGACCACGGCGACGACGAGGGCGACGGCACCCGCTGTCGCCCCGGCGACGGCCATCGCCCGCCGTTTATGATCACCGCGCTCGGCGACGTACAGCTGCTTGCGCCGCAGGTACTCGGCCATGGCCGAACGTCCCGCTGACTGCCGATCGGACACGTCCGCGGTCACCACCTCCCGGCGCCGTCACGACGCCGTTGCGCTCGGCGTTGTCTCCGGGTCCGGAACCGGCTCCGCCGTCAGTCAATCACGGCGTGCTACTGACTCCCGGTCCGTCCCGGTCACCATTCCATCGAATACACAACAGCGACAGGGTCAAGGGTGTGGAATATGCGAGGGAGAAGCACGTTGAAAACACATCTATACCACCCATCGGCGAGCTGGGCGAGGCGACACCGAGTACGGCGGCCGGGTAGGAGGCCGGCAGCGCCGGGGAGAACCCACCAGAGGCCGCCGCCGGGCGCGGTGTCGAACAGTTGCAGTGCCGGAGAGGAGCCACAGGATGCCACGCCACGTGACACCCGAGGGGATCCGGAATGACGAGCCGCAACCACCACACCCTCACTCACAGCCACAGCGGCGGGCGATCGACACCGACCAGGTACGGGCCTTCGCGGCCGGCTGCGTCACGCCGGTCCACGGGACAGGCGATGAGGCGGCCCGCGGGAACGCCCGCAAGGACACCCGGGGGGACGGCCATAGGGATGCCCGGGGGAACGGTGGCCCGACGGTACCGGGAGGATGCGTCGGCATCGAGACGGAGTGGCTGGTCGTCGACACGCAGGCGGTCCACTGCCTGATCCCGCCGGCCCGCACGCTGGCGTCCCTCGCCCGGATTCCCGGGACCACCCCGGGCCCCGGCGGGCCGGTCCTGCCCGGGGGCAGCCGCATCACCTTCGAGCCCGGCGGCCAGCTGGAGCTGTCCGGGCCGCCGGCCGAGCTCACCGCGGCTGTGCGGGCGACCTCCGCCGATCTGAACCTGGTTCGCTCCGCCCTGGCGGTGGACGGCCTGGCCCTCGTCGGCATGGGGGTCGATCCCCTGCGCGTCGGGATGCGGCAGACCACCGCGTCCCGGTACGCGGCGATGGAGGAGCATTTCCGGACCGGGGGCGGGGCGTCCGGCACGGTGATGATGTGCTCGACCGCCTCCGTCCAGGTCAACCTGGACCTCGGCGGCTCGCCTGCCGAGGCGGCGCGGCGGTTCCAACTCGTCCACGCTCTCGGCCCGGTCCTCACCGCCCTGTTCGCCGCCTCACCCGCGTACGCCGGCCGCCGGACCGGATGGCGGTCGACCCGCCAGGCGGTGTGGGACGGCATCGACGCGAGCCGGACCCGGCCCGTCGCGGCCGCTCTCACGGCCCCGGGGTCCAGCGACACCGAGCCCGATCTCGTCGACCTGTGGGCGCGGTACCTGCTCGACGCCAAGCTGATGATGGTCGGGAATCCCGCCGGGGCCGGCGACCCCAAAAACGATCATCATTTCGTCGCGGTCCGGGACGGCTCGACCTTCGGGGACTGGCTCGCCGGCCGCGGCCCGGTCACCCGTCCCCCGACCCGCGACGACCTCTCTTACCACGCGACCACGGTGTTCCCGCCGGTCCGACCGCGTGGCTGGTGGGAGCTGCGCTACCTCGACGCGCAACCAGGTGACGGCTGGCAGGCCGCCGTCGCGATGCCGACGGTACTGCTTGACGACCCGGTCGCCGCGGACGGAGCGTT
The DNA here is from genome assembly GCF_977927595.1 of Frankia sp. CcWB3. Classification (NCBI taxonomy): domain Bacteria; kingdom Bacillati; phylum Actinomycetota; class Actinomycetes; order Frankiales; family Frankiaceae; genus Frankia; species Frankia sp. CcWB3. The sequence goes on along the minus strand of NZ_CDWRCK010000094.1, from coordinate 5,752 downwards.
CGAGGCGTGCCTGGCCGTCGCGCATCGCTGGCCGGCCGCGGCGATGCTCGGCATGGCCGACGAGCCCCTGCGACGCGCGGCGGTGCGCTGCGTCGACCTGGCCGTGAGCGCCCTGCGCCGCGGCGGCGCGACCGATCTCGCCGAGACGGTCGAGTCGTTCGCCGGGCGCTACCTCGACCGCGGCCGATGTCCGGCCGACGAACTGACCGAACGACTTCTCGCGATCGGCCCGACCGGTCTGCTGCGTGAGGAGGCCCACCGGTGCGTCTCACTCGTCTGACCCAGTCCCCGGCGTCCCCGGCCGACCCAGCCGACCCAGCCGACCGGGAGACCGCCGCCGCCCAGGAGGCTATGCCGACCCAGGAGGCTATGCCGATCACCGCCGACACCGTCGCCGACGCCCTCCGGGCCACGCGCCGGCGTTCACTTACGTACACCGACATCGCCGCGGAGGATCTCCTCCGCCAGCACTCGCCGCTGATGTCCCCGCTGGTCTGGGACCTCGCTCACGTCGGCAACTACGAGGATCTCTGGCTGGTGCGCGCGCTGGCCGGCGGCACCGGGACGCGGCCGGGGCTCGACGACATCTACGACGCGTTCCGGCACAGCCGCGCGAGCCGCAGCCGACTGGCCCTGCTCGGCCCCGCCGAGACCAGGGCGTACCTGCACGAGGTCCGCGGCCGCACCCTCGACCTCCTCGACCGGTTCGGACCCGACCGGTTCGGACCGGTGGCCGGCGCCACCGCGGAAACCGCTGCCGTACCGGAGCGGGAACGGCTGCTCGCCGACGGCTTCATCTACGGCATGGTCGTGCAGCACGAGCACATGCACGACGAGACGATGCTCGCCACGCACCAGCTCCGCCAGGGACCGCCGGTACTCGCTCCCGGCGCGGCGCCACCGCCCGGCCGCCGGGTGCCGCGGCCGGAGGTCCTCGTGCCGGCCGGCGAGTTCACCCTCGGCACCAGCACCCATCCCTGGGCCTTCGACAACGAGGGTCCCGCCCACCGCGTCCACCTCCCCGCGTTCTGGATCGACACCATCCCCGTCTCCAACCGGGCGCAGATCGCCTTCATCGACGCCGACGGCTACGACGACGAGCGGCTCTGGTCGACGGCGGGATGGGAATGGCGCCAGACGGAGGGCCTGAGCGCGCCCGCGTTCTGGTGGCGCGAGGGCGGCACCTGGCTACGCCGCCGGTTCGGCCGGGTCGAGCCGGTTCCCCTCGACGAGCCGGTCCAGCACGTGTGCTGGTACGAGGCCGAGGCGCATGCCCGCTGGGCCGGCAAGCGGCTGCCGACCGAGGCCGAGTGGGAGAAGGCCGCCGCCTACGACCCGGTCACCGGACGTTCACGGCGGTATCCGTGGGGGGACACCGATCCGACTCCGGAGCGTGCCAACCTGGGCAACCGGACGAGCGGCCCGGCCCCGCTGGGGGCCTATCCCGCGGGCGCGAGTCCCTGCGGAGCCGAACAGATGATCGGGGACGTCTGGGAATGGACGGCGAGCGGGTTCACGCCGTACCCGGGCTTCGCGTCTTATCCCTACCGGGAGTACAGCGAGGTCTTCTTTCCGAAGGCCGGGCGGGAGTCGTCCTTCCGCGTCCTGCGCGGGGGCAGCTGGGCGACGGACGCCGTCGCCGTCCGCGCCACGTTCCGGAACTGGGACTACCCGATCCGCCGGCAGATCTTCGCCGGATTCCGGCTGGCCCGCGACGCCGGGTGACGAGCGAGCACGTGTGCGAAGGAGACCTCGGTGTGTCGGCACCTCGCCTGGATCGGAACGCCACGGACCCTGGCGGGGCTGACCCTGGAGCGTCCGTACAGCCTGCTGCGCCAGTCGTGGTCGCCGAGGCGGATGCGCCACGGCACGGTGAACGCCGACGGGTTCGGAGTCGGCTGGTACGCCCCGGCGCTGCGGGCGGCGCCGGCCCGGTTCCGCCGGGCCGTGCCGATGTGGACGGACGCCTCGTACGCCTCGATCGCCGGCGCGGTCGCCTCCGGCTGCGTGCTGGCGGCCGTGCGTAGCGCCACCGTCGGCATGCCGGTCGAAGAGAGCGCGACGGCTCCCTTCACCGACGGCCACCGGCTGCTCAGCCACAACGGCCGGGTCGACCCGGTGGCCGTCCGGCGGATGCTGCGCGACCGGCCCGACGCTCCGGTCCCGGACTCGACGTGCGACTCCGCGCTGCTCGCCGCGCTGGTGTGGGAGCGCGCCGGGAAGCGTCCACTCGCCGAGGCGGTCGCCGAGGTCGTGCTGTCGCTGGACGCGGCGGGTCCGGGCGAGCGGGCCCGGCTGAACCTGCTGGTGGTGGATGGAACCCAGATCGTGGCGACCGCCTGGCGGGACAGCCTGTCATACCGGATGGAGAAAGATGGAGTCCTGGTCGCAAGCGAACCAGACGATGACGAACCGGGCTGGGTGGACGTTCCGGACCATCACCTCCTGGTAGCCGACACACACCAAGTCACTCTTCGTAACATGATCTCCTAGATCGGTTACCGTAGGTTGCACCACGTTGATGGAGGGCACATCCATGACACCAAGGACTCCGACAACCGCCCGGGCGGATGATGCCGTCCCTGAGGGGACGGGCGCGAACGGCACGGCGGAGATCCCATTCCCGGGTCTCTCCGTCGACCGCCACCTGCACGAGTCGGATCGCACCGTCACGCTGGCCCGCGACGTCCTCGCCGGCCTCACCGCGAGCCCCCGCGAGCTGCCGCCGAAGTGGTTCTACGACACCACCGGCGGCATGCTGTTCGACAAGATCACCCGGTTGGCGGAGTACTACCCGACCCGGCGGGAACGGGCCATCCTGGTCAGTTACGCCGACGAGATCGCGACGGCCTGTCCGGCCGACACCCTCATCGAGCTGGGATCGGGAACCTCCGACAAGACCAGGCTGCTGCTCGACGCGCTGCGGGCGGCCGGCAACCTCCGCCGCTTCATCCCCTTCGATGTCGACGAGGCAGCCCTGGTGCGGGCGGGTCGCGGGATCCTCACCACCTACCCGGGGCTCTCCGTGGCGGCCGTGGTCGGGGACTTCGAACGGCATCTGCACCAGCTGCCCCGAGGTGGCCACCGGCTGCTCGCCTTCCTCGGCGGCACGGTTGGCAATCTGCGCCCCGCGCAGCGGCAGAACCTCCTCCGTACGCTGCGCGGGCAGGCCGAGAGCTCCGACGCCCTGTTGCTGGGAACGGACCTCGTCAAGGACGTCGACCGCCTCGTCGCCGCGTACGACGACGGTGCCGGGGTCACCGCCGCCTTCAACCGCAATGTGCTGACGGTGATCAACCGGGAGCTCGGGGGCGACTTCGACATCCGCGGATTCGCGCACGTGGCGATCTGGAACGCCGAGAACTCCTGGATCGAGATGCGGCTACGTTCCGTTCGGGAGCAGCGCGTCTCAATCGCGACCCTCGCCGTCACGGCCGACTTCCAGCCGGGCGAGGAGATCCTCACCGAGATCAGCGCCAAGTTCACCCTGGACGGCATCGCCTCGGAGCTTGCGCTGGCGGGCTGGGCGGTGGCGCGGCAGTGGACGGATCCCGACGGGGATTTCGCCGTAACGCTCGCGACGCCGTCGTCCGCCCCCGCCGCCGTCCCGGTCTGAACCCGTCCCGGTCCGAGCCCGGTCCGAGCCGGGCCCGCTCGGACGCCTCGTCAGCCGCCGAGCAGACCGACGTCGCGCGCGGCACCGGTGGAGGCCGAGGTCGCCATCGCCGCATAGGCCCGCAGCGCCATGGACACCGGCCGTTCCCGCCCCGTGGGACGGTAGCCGCCGGCCGCGTCCAGCGCCGCGCGTCGGCTCGCCAATTCCTCGTCGGAGACCACGAGCTCCAGCCGGCGGGCCGGGATGTCGATCTCGATGATGTCCCCGTCGCGGACCAGGGCGATCGTCCCGCCGTGGGCCGCCTCCGGGGAGACGTGACCGATCGACAGTCCGGAGCTCCCGCCGGAGAACCGGCCGTCGGTGATCAGAGCGCACTTCGGGCCGAGACCGCGACCCTTGAGGAACGCGGTGGGGTAGAGCATCTCCTGCATCCCCGGGCCACCGCGGGGGCCCTCGTAGCGGACGATGATCACATCCCCGGCCTTGACCCGCCCGGTGAGGATGGCGTCGACCGCCTCCTCCTGGCTCTCGACCACGAGCGCCGGGCCGCGGAAGGCCCACTGGCTCTCGTCCACGCCGGCCGTCTTCACGACGGCGCCCTCGATGGCCAGGTTGCCGAACAGCACCGCGAGCCCACCCTCGGCGGAGTAGGCGTGCTCGACCGAACGGATGCAGCCGTCTCTGGCGTCGGTGTCGAGGGTGTCCCACCGATTGGTGGAGCTGAACGGCTCGATCGTGCGCACGCCACCCGGCGCCGCGTGGAACAGCTCGATCGCGCCCGGCGAGGGGCTCGGGCCGCGGACGTCCCAGCGGTCGAGGAACTCGCGCAGGCTCGCCGAGTGCACCGTATGCGGGTCCGGGTCGAGCAGCCCGGCCCGGTCGAGCTCGCCGAGGACCGCGGGGATGCCGCCCGCCCGGTGGACGTCCTCCAGATAGTAACGGGTGGAGCTCGGCGCCACCTTGCACAGGCAGGGGACGGTGCGGGAGATCCGGTCGATGTCGGCGAGGGTGATGTCGACGCCGGCCTCGACGGCGGCAGCCAGCAGATGCAGCACGGTGTTCGTCGAGCCGCCCATTGCCACGTCGACCGCGAAGGCGTTGCGGAAGGCGGCGGCGGTCGCGATCGACCGGGGCAGGACCGCCTCGTCGTCCTTCTCGTAGTAGCGCCGCGCCAGGTCGACCACGAGACGCCCGGCCTCGACGAACAGCTCACGGCGGGCGGCGGCGGTGGCCAGGGTCGACCCGTTGCCGGGCAGGGACAGCCCGATCGCCTCGGTCAGGCAGTTCATCGAGTTCGCCGTGAACATGCCGGAGCAGGATCCGCACGTCGGGCAGGCCGAACGCTCGATCATCGACAGGTCGCCGTCCGAGATGTCCGGGTTGACCGCCGCCGACATCGCGGTGATGAGGTCCAGCCTGGACCGGGCCGTGCCGCCGGAGATGACCGCATTGCCCGACTCCATCGCCCCGCCGGAGACGAACACGGTCGGGATGTTCAGCCGCAGTGCCGCGAGCAGCATCCCCGGGGTGATCTTGTCGCAGTTGGAGATGCAGACCAGGGCGTCGGCGCAGTGGGCGTTCACCATGTACTCGACGCTGTCGGCGATGAGCTCGCGGGACGGCAGCGAGTAGAGCATCCCGCCGTGCCCCATCGCGATGCCGTCGTCCACGGCGATGGTGTTGAACTCGCGCGCCACCCCACCGGCCTCGGCCACCGCCCCGGCCACCAGCGAGCCAAGGTCACGCAGGTGCACATGCCCCGGAACGAACTCGGTGAAGCTGTTGGCCACGGCGACGATCGGCTTGCCGAAGTCATCGTCGGTCATCCCGGTCGCGCGCCACAGGGCGCGGGCGCCGGCCATGTTCCGGCCGTGGGTGGTGGTACGGGAGCGCAGGGCGGGCATCTCGACCTCGAAGATCAATTCAACGGCGCTGCTGGCGGGGACCGCCGGCACTGGCAGACGATGACACGACGGTACGCCACCGCACGGACGGGTCCGGTCAGCCAGGTCGCGGGGCCCGGCCAGCCGGGCGGCGAACGGCGAGCGACGGGATCAGGGGCCAAGGACCAGGGATGAGACCCGGAATCAAGGACCCGGAATCAGGAATCAGGGCCCGCTTCGGCGGGGGCGGGGA
>NZ_CDWRCK010000093.1:0-14302 GCF_977927595.1 Frankia sp. CcWB3 | reverse complement strand
GGACCGGTGCCCTTGCCCCGCCCAGCCGGGCCAGGGCCCGCGCGAGCGATCGGTGGCTTGTCTGCCGGGCCGCCGCGTCGTCGGCGAGCATCTCGACGAGGAGCGAGACGGCCGCGGTCGCCTCCCTGGCCGGGCCCAGGAACGGGAAGGTCCGCTCCCATGCGACGAACGGCTGGATGACGAGGTCGTGACGACCGGCGACGTGGGCCGCCTCGTGGGCGAGCACGGCGTCCAGTTCGGTGGCGTCGAGGGTGTTCAGCAGCCCGCGGGAAACCACGACCCGGGCGTGCCGCACCCCCGGCACGCAGTAGGCGACCGCGACGGGATGATCGAGGATACGCAGCAGGATGCCGGACCGGTCCCGGCGTTCGCACAGGCAGCAGCCGGTTGCGCCCCCGCCGCCGACGGCTGTGCCGGGGCCTGCGGTTGTGCCAGAGTCCGCGGCTGTGCCGGAATGATGGGACGCATGGTCGGGCGGGACGCAGGTCTCGTGCCGGCGATGCCGACGGCCGGCCAGATCGACCAGGTCGCGGTGTCGGTGACGCTCGCGAAGAGTGGCTGCGGTGGAGGTGCCGAGCACCCCGAACAGTCGGGAGGCCAAGGCCGCCGCCACGGCGAGGCCGATGAGGTTGACCAGACCCAGGCCCGTCAGCGGCGCGCTGGCCGCGATGTTGTCGAGATGGTCGGCGATGGCGGTCGGGGTGTCGCTGGACAGCGGTGAGACGGTGAACGCGATCGCCGCGAGCAGCGCCGACACCCCGCCGGCCAGACCGACCGCCTGCCAGAGCACGATCGCCGCCCGTGGGCATCGGTAGGGCCAGTGCGCGGCGGCCAGCAGGCGTGGGACCGGCCAGGCCAACACGCCCGCGAACAGGGCGAGAAGTGCCGCGGTCGTCATGTCCCGGCTAACGCTACCGGTGGTCGGGCGGAATCTGGGCCGTTCGATCCGAGTCGGTGGCTACCGGAACGATCTGCTCCGGGTCGTTGCGGGGCGGGTCGCCGATCGCCGGACCGCGCCGGGCCTCGGCGTGCCGGACCTCCGTGTACGGATCCTCGGCCTGCGGATCCTCGGCGCGCGGGACCTCTCCGTCAGGCACGAAGATGCCGGGTTCCCCGGGACCAGCGGGTTCCAGGGCACGGCGAAGGATCTCGGCCTCCTCCGCGGACACCGACTCCACGAAGCGGACCAGGGCGGAACCACGATCGTCCGCCGTGCCGAGCGCCTCCATCATCGCCTCGGCCACGACGGCCTCGCGACTGTCGCTGGCCGCGTAGCGATGCGCACGCGCCGAACGCTGACGCCGCACGAATCCCTTCCGTTCCAACCGTTCGAGCACGGTCAGCACGGTGGTGTACGCGAGATCGCGTTCATGCTGGAGACGACTGGCGACCTCACGGGCCGTCAGCCAGTCGTCGCTCGCCCACAACACGTCCATGACCGACCGTTCGAGGTCACCCAGGCGCGCCATGGTGCCAATCCTACGTGGCGTAGAACATTCGTGGGACCGAACGGGGTGCTTCGTTGAGGCCTGTTGCGTCACAGCCACGCGGCAACGGTGCCGGCCGTCGGGGAGGAGTCGGGGAGGAACCGGCCTTCCGGCCCCCGATCTGCCTCCCGGCTCCCACCCGGCGCCCGGCTCTCCGGACCAGTGCGAACCCGCCGGCTGACTGATCCGCCGCCGTTTATGCGGCCCGAATTTCTTTAAAAGGAAACATCTTTATAACTTATAAAACTATATATCCGCCGAACGGGCTATCCGCCGAACGAACCATCCGCCGAACGGGCCATCAATCGAACAGGCCATCAATCGAACAGGCTGACGGCTGCAATGGAGGCGTCTTCCGGTCCCGCCCCGTGCCGTCGACCGTGGCGCACGTCTCGACAGCGCCGTCGGTGGTGCCGTCGGTCTTGACCATGTCATCGAGCTCACTGCGCTTTGCTCGTCGCCAGGAGAATTGGCTACATACCGTAGAAACCTCTATGCCTCGTAGAGGATCGGTTGGCTCTCGGCCGATTTTTCCCCTCGCGGTCCACCGAAGGAGCTGTGCGCATGGTTCTCGCCGCTGATGCCGTCGACCTTGCCCGCGCCCAGACAGCGTTCTCCCTCGCGTTTCACATCTGTTTCGCCGTGTTCGGGGTCGGCATGCCGTGGCTGCTGATCTACACCGAGGGGCGTTGGGTGCGGACCGGTGACGAGACCTGGCTGGCGCTCACGAAGAAGTGGTCGCGGGCATTCGCCGTGCTGTTCGCGGTCGGGGCCGTCTCGGGAACGGTGCTGTCGTTCGAGTTCGGCCTGCTCTGGCCCGCGTTCATGTCGAAGTACGGCAGTGCGCTCGGGCTGTCGTTCTCCTTGGAGGGCTTTGCGTTCTTCACCGAGGCGATCTTTGTCGGGATGTACCTGTACGGCTGGAAGCGCCTGTCGCCGCGCGCGCACTGGCTCACGCTGTGGCCGATCGCTATCTCCGGCACCCTGTCGACGTTGTTCATCATCACGGTGAACGCCTGGATGAACGTGCCACGGGGGATCACCGAGGTGAACGGCAAGGTCGTCGCCGCCGAGCCGTTCGCGCCCTTTCTGAGTCCGGGGACTCCGCCCTAGTTGGTCCACATGCTGCTGGCCGCGCTGATGTGCACCGGCGGGGCCGTCGCCAGTATTTACGCGGTCGGCATGCTGCGCGGTCGCCGCGACGCCTACCACCAGCGCGGGCTGCGGATCGGCCTGGCGGTGGTGTTGGTCTGCGCGCCGCTTCAGCTGATCGTGGGGGACTGGGCGGCCCGGGTCGTCGGGGCCAACCAGCCGTTCAAGCTGGCCGCGATGGAAGGGCTCTACCACACCAGGTCGCACGCGCCGCTGACCCTCGGCGGGTTCTACGACGACAAGAGCGGCGAGGTCCGCTACGGGCTGGAGATCCCCGGTCTGCTCTCGCTGATGGAGGGATTCAGCACCGATCACGTGATCACCGGTCTGGACGCCGCCCCGCCGGACGAGCGCCCGAACGGCCTGCTGGTGCACGGGTCGTTCGCGACGATGGTCGGGTTCGGTTCTGCGCTGATCGGACTGTCCGCCCTGACCGGTGCCGCCGTCGTCCGCCGGCGCCGTCGCGGCGAGAAGACGCTGCTGCCCACCGGGCGGCCGTGGCTGTTCGCCGCGGCGGCTACGGGACCGGCGTCCGCGCTGTCGATGATGGCTGGCTGGGAGGTCACCGAGGGTGGTCGTCAACCGTGGATCGTGGGCGGTCATATGCGGGTTCACGACGCGGTGACGGGCGCCGACGGGGTCGCGCCGATGTTTGCCGGCTCCCTGGTCCTGTACCTGGGGCTCGCGGGTGCGCTGATCCTCATCCTGCGCCGGATGGCCACGGGCGGCCCGGCCGTCGCGGAGATCCGGTCCGGGCGGCCCGCCGCGGGCGTCCACCGCACGGCCGTTCACGGCGCGGGGGAGGCGAGCCCGGCCAGGTCCGGGCGGACAACCGATTCCGATTCGCCGTCCATCCCGAAGCCGCGGCCCGAACCTGCGCCGGTTGAACCGGCGGTTGAACTGCCGGTCGAACCGCCGGTGTCCGGCAGGCGGCGCACCGGCGGCGGTCCCGAGGGATCCCGAGGTTCGGCGCACCCGGGTGAGACAACGGGAACGGGATCCGACGGCACCACCGGTTTCGGCGGGCGGGGAGAAGACTGATGACCATCGCTGACCTTCTTCTGATCATCATGGTGGCAGGGCTCACCGCCTACGCGCTGCTCGGTGGCGCGGACTTCGGTGGCGGGGTGTGGGACCTGCTGGCACGCGGACGGCACGCCGGCGACCAGCGGAAACTGATCTCGGCATCACTCGGCCCGGTGTGGGAGGCCAACCATGTCTGGCTGATCTTCATCGTGGTGGCGATGTTCAGCGGGTTTCCCGAGGCCTACGGGGTGATCGGCTCCTCCCTGGAGGTGCCGCTGTCCGTGGCCCTCGTCGGCATCGTGCTGCGTGGTGCCGTGTACGTGTACCGGTCCTACGGGGCGGGTGGGGCCGGTCCCGACCACTGGTGGGGGCACGTCTTCGCGGTGTCCTCGACGATCGCCCCGTTCGCGCTCGGGGTGGCCGGTGCGGCCCTGGCCAGCGGTGATCTGTCGACCGACGACCCGTTCGCGCCGGTGCGCAGCCCGTTCGGGCTCGTCTGCGGGGCCTTCGCGGTTGCCGCGACGGCCTTCCTCGCCGCCGTCTACCTCTGCCGGGACGCCGCATCCTCCCCGGCCACCGCGCACCTGGTGGCCGACTTCCGCCGGCGGGCCATCGGCGGCGCCGTGCTCTGCGGTGCACTCGCCGCGATCCTGCTGCCCCTCCTGTGGGCGGACGCCCCGGAGGTCGCCGGCCGGTTCAGGGACCGCTCGCTTCCCCTGGTCGCCCTGTCCACCCTCGGCGGGATCGGCGCCCTCGTCGCACTCTGGCGCGAGCAGTTCGGTGCCGCCCGCATCGCGGCCGGTCTCGCCGTCGGCGCGATGCTCTGGGGCTGGGCGGTGGCCCAGTACCCGGACCTGGTGGTCGGGCAGGCCACGGTCGACACGGCCGCGGCGCCGACGGCGAACATCCGGGCCATGCTGTTCGCCATCGTCGGCGGTCTGGTGGTGCTCGTGCCGTCCCTGATGATGCTGTTCCGGCTGTTCTCCCGACCAGAACCGGCGGAGTGATCGGGCCGGCGGAGTGATCGGACCGGCCCGCCGTGGCGGTGGGCTACGGTCGTCGCGTGACCTCTGCCCCCGCTCAGGCGCCGGTCATCGCGGGCGAGCCGCTCACCCGCCGGCAGCTCGTCGTCGAGATCTGGCTCGTGCTCGGGGTCTCCTTCGCCACCTCGGCGCTGTTCGCGGTCATCCGCTACGTCGGGGTGCTGACCCGGCCGGGCCCCGTCCGCTCCCAGGTGGCCCGGCTGAACACCTCGGCGGCGCCGGGACGGCCCTGGCTGGACCTCGCGCTCCAACTCGCTGACCTGGTCACCGGGCTGGTGCCGGCGCTGCTCGCCGTATACCTGCTGACGAGGCACGGAGGCGGACCGCGGGCGATCGGCCTGGACGGCCGGCACACCGGTCGCGACGCCGGCCGGGGAGCGGCGATCGCGGCCGGGGTCGGCGGGCTCGGCTTGGGCCTCTACCTCCTGGCGTGGCACAGCGGGGCGAACCTCACCGTCGCGCCGTCGGGCTTGCCGGACGTGTGGTGGCGCGTGCCGGTCCTGGTCCTCAGCGCGGCGCAGAACGGCCTCGCCGAGGAGGTCATCGTCACCGGGTATCTGCTGGTACGGCTGCGTGAACTTGGTGTCACGGCCAACCGGGCGCTGGCGGCCAGCGCCCTGCTCCGCGGTTCCTATCACCTCTACCAGGGGCTCGGTGGGTTCGCCGGCAACCTCGCGATGGGCCTGCTGTTCGGCCGGCTGTTCCAGCGGACCGGCCGGGTGCTGCCGCTCGTCATCGCCCACGCACTCATCGACACCGTCGCGTTCGTCGGATACGTGGCGTTGGTCGGAAAGATCTCCTGGATCCCAGCGTCGCGCTAAGGTTACGGGTGGGGAAATATAGATCGTCTGCTGGGCGTACGATGCATATCTCAACGGTGCACCGCGGGGCGGTGGATCGTTCGAGGACGTCAACGTTGGCGGGTTCGGGGCGCCGGAAGGCCACGGGGCGCCGGAAGGCGTAGCCGTCGAGTGCCTGCCGCGGTATGGCTGGTCGGGGAGGACCGATGGTCAACGGAATCCGCGAGATCGAGCGCAAGTTCTCGGTCGAACCGACCTTTGTGCTCCCGAAGTTAGGGGAGGTCGCGGGCGTCGCCACCGCGCGCACCCGCAAGACCGTCAGTCTGGAGGCCGTCTACTACGACAGCGACGATCTCCGGCTGGCCCGTAACAAGATCACACTGCGGCGTCGGACCGGTGGAGCGGACGCCGGATGGCACCTCAAGCTGCCCGTCCGGGTGGGGGAGCGGGACGAGCTTCAGCTCCCGCTCGACGAGGGCGTGGGCGGGGTGACCCTGGGCCCGCGGTACAGCCCTCCCGCGGAGTTTGTCGATCTGGTGTCGGTCCATCTGCGCGGCGCCGAGCTGCGGCCGGTCGCCAGGCTGCGGACGCTGCGGACAGCGCGCCGGCTGCGGGGCACGGTCGGAGTCGACCTGGCCGAGGTCGTCGATGACCAGGTCTCCGCGCAGACTCTGGGGGAGAAGACGGTACTGAGCAGCTGGCGGGAGATCGAGGTCGAACTCGTCGACGGCGGGCCCGAGGTGCTCGACGAGGTCGCCGGTCTGCTCACGGCCGCGGGCGCCACCCCGGCGGTGGACTCCTCGAAGCTCGCGCGGGTCCTGGGTGAGGCGCTGGCCGCCGGCCCCGGGCCGGACGTCCCTTCGCCGCCGCGCAAGCCACGACGCAGGACGCCGGCGGGCGAGGTGGTACGGGCCTACCTGATCGAACAGGCGCGTGCCCTGCTCGCGGCCGATCCGCGGGTGCGGCTCGACGAGCCCGAGGCGGTCCACAAGATGCGCGTCGCCTGCCGTCGGGCCCGCAGCACCCTGCGGACGTTCGCGCCGCTGTTCCCGCCCGAGAGAGCGCTCTTCCTGGACGGCGAGCTGCGGGACCTCGCCGGCGCGCTCTCCGGCGCCCGCGACGCCGAGGTCCAGGCCGCTTATTTCGAGACCCGCCTGGCGGAGCTGCCCACCGAGCTGGTCGTGGAGCCCGTGCACAAGACGGTCACCGCGCACCTCGGCGCCGGCACGGCCAACGGCCGGGCGGAGGTGTTGGCGATGTTGCGCAGTGACCGGTACTTCGCCCTCGTCTCCAACCTGCTCACCCTGCTGCGGGGCCCGCTCACCCCCGCGGCGGCCCGTCCGGCCGGCAAGGCCCTTCCCGACCTGCTGCTCGGCGCCGACCGGAAGCTGGCGAAGAAGGTCCGCGCCGCGACCGCTCTGAAAGTCGGCCAGGAACGGGACGAACTGCTGCATTCCGCCCGCAAGCAGGCCAAGCGGTTGCGGTACGCGGCGGAGGCCGTCGCGCCGCTGTACGGGAATGACGCGGCGCGGCTGGTCGAGCAGGCCCAGATCGCGCAGGAGCTGCTCGGAACCCATCAGGACGCCACCGTCGCGCGCAGGCTGCTGGGGGACTGGGGGACGGCAGCGCAGGCCCAGGGCGCCCCCACCGCGTTTACTCTGGGTGTCCTGCTGGGCCTGGAGGAGTGCCGGGCACGCATGGCGGAACGAGACTTCTTCGATGCGTGGCCCGCGATCTCGGCGGCCCGGCACCGCCGCTGGATCCGCTGACCCGGGGCCGTGCCGGGTGGGCTCTGCCGTGGTCTGACCGATTACCTCCTCCGCGTCACCCATCCGTGCGCTACATCCGGGCCATCGGGCGCACGACCATCCGCCACGGGCCGGCACGCTCAGGAAATCCCTGTCAGCTCGACGGATTGCCGGACGGGACGGGTGGAGCTGCCTGCGGCCGGACCTGCTGCGTTGTTCTGTGACCGGGGCATGAAGCGGACTTCCTTGCCCGGAGGACTCCCGCGAAGGCCTCCGTCCGTGTAGCGTCGTCCCTGGCCGGAGTTCGGCGGTTCGCGTCTCAACCGAGGCGCGGCGGAACAACGTCAGGGTCTCTTGCAGCTTCCTGACGTTCGGCCCGGGGCCCGCGCGGTGCGGGTCCTGACTGCACCAGCAGGGAGAACGGCACGTGGCTCAGGGCACGGTGAAGTGGTTCAACTCGGAGAAGGGCTTCGGCTTCATCTCCGTGGACGGCGGCGGTTCCGACGTCTTCGTTCACTACAGCGCGATTCAGATGGACGGTTACAAGGCACTTGAGGAGGGCCAGCGGGTCGAGTTCCAGGTGACCCAGGGTCAGAAGGGTCCGCAGGCCGACGCCGTCCGCGTCGTCTGAGCCACGAGAGACTTCAACGGCCAGCCCGCCCAAGGGTCCTCCTGGGGCGGGCTGGCCGCTTCTCGGCCAGTTCGGTATCCGACAGTTCGGTAGAAGGTATGTTTTTCCTGGCTGTCTCGATCATTTTCTCGAGCCGGAAAGCGCGGGGCGTTCATCGGTTCCCGCATGGCGTGGTTCTCGGCCAAAAACTTAACGCCTGATTAAAGGTACAGCTCGACTCCTCACCGGTGGAGCCGCGTAGGTCTCGCATCAGACGTGATGTCGGTTTGGTGTGGGCCGGCTTGTCAGCCGCCGATCGCTTCGTCGGCCACGAGAAGTTCGGCGATCTGCAGGGTGTTCAACGCGGCGCCTTTGCGCAGGTTGTCCCCGCAGAGGAACAGCGCGACCTCGTGCGGGTCGTCCGGCGACTGCCGGATTCGGCCGACCCAGGTCGGGTCCGTTCCGACGACGTCGGCTGGGGTCGGGAACTCGCCGGCTGACGGATCGTCGACGACGGCGACGCCAGGAGCGTTCAGCAGCACCGTGCGCGCCTCGTCCGCCGTCACCGGCCGAGCGAAGCGGGCGTGCACCGCGACCGCGTGCGTGGTGATGACCGGCACCCGGACACAGGTAGCCGACACCCGCAGATCCGGGATACCCAGGATCTTGCGGGACTCGTTGCGGACCTTGAACTCCTCCGAGGACCAGCCACCGTCCTTCAGCGAACCGGCCCAGGGCACGACGTTGAGCGCCAGCGGCGCCGGGAACGGGCCGAGGCCGTCCTCACCGATGGCCTTACGCACGTCACCGGCGGTCCGCCCCAGCTCGCGGGTGCCACCGACGACGGTGAGCTGGTCGTAGAGGGCGTCGATGCCGGCCTGCCCGGCACCGCTCGCGGCCTGGTAGGAGGCCGCGAACATCGACTCCAGCCCGAACGCCCGGTGCAGGGCGCCGACCGCGACGATCATCGACAGGGTGGTGCAGTTCGGGTTCGCGATGATGCCCCGCGGCCGCGCGGGAATCTGGTCGGCGTTCACCTCCGGCACGACCAGCGGCACGTCGGCGTCCAGCCGGAACGCGCCGGAGTTGTCGACCGCGACCGCGCCGTGGGCCGCCGCCACCGGTGCCCACCGGGCGGAGACCTCGTCGGGAACATCGAACACGGCCACGTCCACGCCGTCGAAGACCGCCGGTGCCAAGGCCTGGACGACGACGCCCGCGCCGCGCACCCGTACCGTCCGCCCCGCCGATCGGGCCGAGGCGATCGGCCGGATCTCTCCCCAGATGCCGGGGCGTTCGTCGAGCAGCGACAGCATCACCGTGCCGACCGCGCCGGTCGCTCCCACCACTGCGAGCGTCGGTCGCCGGCCCGCCTCGTTACTCGTCACGATCCATCCTCCTGATTCGCCACTGTGCCGCCGCGGCGTGTCCAGCTGCCGCGCTGTGCCGCCGTCTCGAGGACCTGCGACGTCGCCAACGTCATCGTCCGGTTCCCGCGTACACGATCGCCCCGCCGTCCGGGTCACCCAGGTCGAAGGCGCCGTGCACGGCCCGCACGGCGAGCGGGAGGTCGGTGTCGCGCACCACCACTGAGATGCGAATCTCAGAGGTGGAGATGATCTCGATGTTGACCCCTGCGTCGGCGAGAGAGCCGAAGAACCGGGCGGACACTCCCGGGTGTGACTTCATCCCCGCGCCGATCAGCGACAGCTTGCCGATGTGGTCGTCGTAGAGGGTGCGCTCGAAGCCAATCTCGCTTTGGACCTTCGTGAGCGCGGTGAGCGCGGTACGTCCATCCGCCTTGGGCAGGGTGAACGAGATGTCCGTCCGCCCCGACCCGGCGACCGAGCCGACCTGAACGATCATGTCCAGGTTGACGTCGGTCTCCGCCACGGCCCGGAACACCGCCGCCGCCACCCCAGGCTTGTCCGGGCATCCGACGACCGTCACCTTCGCCTCGCTGAGGTCGTGCGCGACCCCACGGATGATGGCCTGTTCCACGAGCTGTTCCTCCGGAATCTCGGTGATCCACGTGCCCGGCTTCGCCGAGAAGGACGATCGGACATGCACGGGGACGCTGTAACGGCGGGCGTACTCGACGCACCTCAGCATGAGGACCTTCGCGCCGCAGGCCGCCATCTCCAGCATCTCCTCATAGGAGATCGTGTCGATGCGGTGGGCGTCGGGGACGATGCGCGGGTCTGCGGTGAACACGCCGTCCACATCGGTGTAGATCTCGCAGGCGTCCGCTCCCAGCGCGGCAGCGAGCGCCACCGCGGTCGTGTCCGAGCCGCCTCGACCGAGCGTGGTGATGTCCTTCGTGTCCTGGCTCACACCCTGGAAGCCCGCGACGATCGCGATCGCGCCGGAGTCCAGGGCGGTGCGGATCCGCCCGGGGGTAACGTCGATGATGCGCGCCTTGCCGTGCACCGAATCAGTGATGACTCCGGCCTGGGAGCCGGTGAACGAGCGGGCCTCGGCGCCGAGGGTGGTGATCGCCATGGCCAGCAGCGCCATCGAGATCCGCTCACCGGCGGTGAGCAGCATGTCGAGCTCCCGGGCGGGCGGAAGCGGCGAGACCTGTTCGGCCAGATCGAGAAGTTCGTCGGTGGTGTCACCCATCGCGCTGACCACCACGACGACGTCGTTGCCGGCCCGCCGGTTCTCCACGATTCGCTCAGCGACTCGTTTGATGCGGTCCGCGTCGGCAACGGAGGACCCACCGAACTTCGCGACCAAGAGCGCCATGGCAGCCAGGTTACCGAGCGCGGCCGCTAACCGAGCGCGGTCGCCCGGTAGCCTTGCCTGGCGGTTCGTGCCGGGATCTGGTCCGGTGTCCCTTTTCCGCCGCCGGGACGATGTCGCCCCGGCGACGGGGTGCTGGGCGTATTCCTTCCGGTGTGCCAGGGTGATGACATCCGCACCACGGCTCACCCGCACGACTGGCTCACCCGGACGACCGACTGCGACGCACGCGGTCCACGCGATGGTCCCCGACGCCGAGGACCAGCTCAGGAAGGACGATCCTCAATGGCAGTCAGCCTTGCCAAGGGCGGCAACGTCAGCCTCACGAAGCAGGCCGCCGAGGCCGGCACCCCTCAGCTCACCGCGTTGAACGTCGGGCTCGGATGGGACGCCCGCACGACCACCGGGACCGATTTCGACCTGGACGCCTCTGCCATCGGCGTCCGGGCGGACGGCAAGGTCCTCAACGACGGCTACTTCATCTTCTTCAACAACCTCGCGTCCCCCGAGGGGGCGATCACGCTCACCGGTGACAACCTGACCGGGCAGGGCGAGGGGGACGACGAGTCCGTTATCGTCAACCTTGCGTTGGTTCCAGCCGACATTGACCGGATTATCGTTCCGGTTTCCATCTACGACGCGGTGAACCGGAACCAGAACTTCGGCCAGGTGCGCAACGCCTACATCCGCGTGGTCGACCAGGGTGGAAACGAGCTGGTCCGCTACGATTTGTCCGAGGACTACTCCACCGAAACCGTCGTCATCTTTGGCGAGGTCTACCGCAACGGCGCCGACTGGAAGTTCCGCGCCGTCGGCCAGGGCCACAACGACCTCGGTGGTCTGGCGCGCGATCATGGCGTCAACATCTGAGCTACCCGAGCGGGTGCGTGCCTGGCAATGCGTGCCTGGCAAGTAGTCGCTCCCGGGCCGATGAGCACCCGCCCGCTGCGCCCGGCCGAGCTGCCCGTGCCCCGGCCAGGGCCGGGCCAGGTTCGGGTCCACGTCGACGCCTGCGGAGTCTGCCGTACCGATCTTCACCTCGCAGAGGGTGATCTCCCGCCGCACCGACCGCGCACCGTGCCCGGACATGAGGTCGTCGGACGGGTCGACGCGGTCGGCGAGGGGGTGAGCGGCGTGCGGACCGGGGACCGGCTGGGTATCGCCTGGCTGGCCTCGACCGACGGGACCTGCGGGTACTGTCGGCGCGGAGCGGAGAACCTCTGCCCGGCCTCGACCTACACCGGATGGGATGTCGACGGCGGCTACGCCGAGTACGCCTGCGTGCGCGCCGACTATGCTTACCGGCTGCCCGACGGCTACAGCGACGCGGAGCTTGCCCCGCTGCTGTGCGCCGGCATCGTCGGCTACCGGGCGCTGCGCCGGGCGGAGCTGCCGCCCGGCGGGCGGCTCGGCATCTATGGGTTCGGCGCGTCCGCTCATCTCGCCGCCCAGGTGGCGATCGCCCAGGGCGCCACCGTCCACGTGATGACGCGCTCGGCGCGGGCCCGCGAGCTCGCTCTGGAACTCGGCGCCGCCTCGGCGGGCGAGGCATATGCCGCACCGCCCGAGCCGCTGGACGCGGCCGTGCTCTTCGCCCCGGTGGGTGACCTGGTGCCGGTGGCGCTCGCCGCGCTCGACCGCGGCGGCACGCTGTCCATCGCGGGCATCCACCTCAGCGACATCCCGCCGCTCGTCTACTCCGACCATCTGTTTCAGGAACGGTCCGTCCGCAGCACGACCGCCAACACTCGCACCGACGGTGAGGAGTTCCTGGCGATCGCCGCCGAGCACCGGCTTGCGGTGACCGTGTCGCCCTACCCGCTGTCCGCGGCCGACCGGGCCCTCGCCGACCTCGCCGCCGACCGGGTCACCGGCGCGGCCGTGCTGCTGCCCTGACCGTTTTGCCTGTCCTGCCGGTGCCGGACCTTCCGGATCTGGTTCGTAGATCCGGGAGGGACCGGGATCCGGGAGGGAGCGGGAGTTCGGCGACCTCGCCGGGAGAGGCGCGCTGAGCTTCCGCGTTCAGTCGCCGCGGGTCGCGAGTCGGCGCAGGAGCAGGGTGCCCGCGGTGGTCAGTACGGCGGCCGTCGCAATCTCGCGCGGCAGGCGGTGCCGGGCCTCGTTCTGGATCGCTTCGTGGAAACGGTCGAACCGGCTCGGCCAGGGACTCACCCCGACGAAGTACCGGCCCACCTTGTCGGTGTCCGGTAGGCAGGCACCGGTCATGCCGGCGAGGACGGCGAGTCGGCGCCCGGCGGGGGCGGACGCCGTCAACAAGGCCATGGCCGCGAGCCCTGCCACGCCGTCCTTGCGTGCGATCGGCAGCCATTCCGGCTCGGTGTTCGGACCCGTTCCCCAGTGGGGCAACGCGTCCATGACCAGGTGCGAGACGAAGCCGGCGGCGAGGGCGGACATCGGATGCCGGATCGCCATGCCCACGAAAGCGCCCGCCCCGACGTGTGAGCTGATGATCATGTTTCAGGACCTCCTGGTGGCAGACGGACGGCAGAGCGTTCGCCGGGTACCTCCTACCCTGACGTCCCGGTTGGAGGATGCGTACCGCGGGGTGATGGTGGAGCCTTCCGGCGATCACCATCAGTGGTCGCCTGGTGGTCTCCGTGTTTGGGGGGCGCGGGTACCACCGCTCCCGGGATCGGATCCGGGCGTCCGATGCTCGCGCGAAGGTGCGCGCGGACGCCGTCCCACCTTCTCTGAATGCTCTTGCTGCCGCCCGTCTCGATGCGTTCGTCGATGCTCCGGCCGATTCCCACGCCGACGCGCGAGCCGACGAATTCATCGGATGCCCGCGCAGATGCTCGGGCGAATGCGCATCATGGGTAGATCGGTGCGCCTCGTAGCATCTGGCCGCGTAGCGGAACGACTCGGCGGCAATCCATGGATGAAGGGTTGCTGTAGCGTAAGGGAGATAACTTAGAGTGATCAATTTTGAGGTTTGGGTGGCGTGGGTGCGAGAAGCTACCGGGATGTCCTCCGGTGAGGACGGCGGTTCGCCGGGCGGTCCGGGGTACCGCGGCGGCGTGGGTCCGGGGCGTCGCGGCGCCGGAGACCTGAGCGGTGTGGATGGATAGGCGCGTCCGTGATCTACGCATATGCCACCTACCAGCCGTCTGCGACCTGGCCACGCCGGTGCCGTCGGGGGTGGTCGTCTCCGTCGCGTGGCGGCTGGAAGGGGCCGGGCGGATCATCGGCGGCATGGTGCCCCGCGGCCGTCCCGGGGCCGGCCCGCAGGGTAAACGGGTCCTGCACGGCGAGGGGATCTGGGCGGCCGAGATGTATCCGCGGGACCGGGAGATCTCGGCGGAGGCCGACCTCGTCGAGCCGGGTTCGGCGGCTCGGCCGGTCCGACTGGTGGTGCACGGCTCCGACCGTGACATCATCGGCTATCTGGATCAGCCCCGCCTGCCGGCCACCCGACTCGCCCGGCTCACGACCGGGCTGCGCCGGGACGCCCGTCAGGTCAGGGTCCGGGCGGCCGGGCGGGTCTGGTGGATACGGGCGACGAACGTCTTCGGAGTACAGGTCGTCCGGGATCCCGAGGTACGGATCTACCGCACCAGAGGATTACACGCCGTGTTCAGCGCCGAGGCCGACCATCTTGACGTCAGCGTGGTCCTGCTGACCCTGGCCTCGATTCCCAGCTCGGCCTACGCCCCCATCCTGGGGTTCTAGC
>NZ_CDWRCK010000092.1:6801-15036 GCF_977927595.1 Frankia sp. CcWB3 | reverse complement strand
GCTCACGGTCGGCGGGGCGGGCGCGCGGTGGTGGGCGGGATCGGGACCGTAGCCGGCGCCGCGGTACCCCCCATTGCGGTACCCCCTGTGGGGACCCTCGCCGTCCGGCGGGGTCGGCGGCAACGACCACCAGCGGGCCAGCGCCGTCTCGCTGGCCCGGTCTGATTCGGTGGGGGAGGGGACGTCGTGGCCGACCAGTCGGGCGAGCAGCTCGGCGGCTGCGGGGCGGCGCGCCGGCTCCTTGTCCAGAGCCGCCCGCACGACGCCGGCCAGGGACGTGGGCAGCCCGTCGAGGTTGGGCTCCGCGGTGAGGATCTGCATGCCGATCGCCTCCGCCCGTTCGCCCCGGAAGGGGGGCCGGCCGGCTGCGGCGAAGGTGACGCAGGCCCCCAGGCGAAGATGTCGGCCGCGGGCCCGGCCCGCTCGCCGCGCAGCTGCTCGGGCGCCATCCAGACCAGGGTGCCGATCAGCATTCCCGTCCGGGTGTGGCTCGTGTTGTCCCCGGCGCGGGCGATGCCGAAGTCGATGACCTTCGGGTCGTCCCAGGTGAGCAGGATGTTCGCCGGTTTGAGGTCGCGGTGCACCACTCCGGCGGCGTGGATCGCGACCAGGGCGTCGGCCAGGCCGACGGCGAGTCCCTGGACCAGTCGATCGTCGAGCCGGCCGCGGGTGGCGACCGCGTCCGCCAGGTTCCTGCCCTCGACGTACTCCGTGGCCATCCACGGCCGTTGCCCGGTCAGGTCGGCGTCGAGCACGGCGGCGACGGCGCTGCCCCTGACTCGGCGGGCCGCGTCGACCTCGTGCCGGAAACGGGACCGGAACTCGGGATCGTCGGCGAGTCCGGCCGACGGCACCTTCACGGCCGCCGGCTTGCCGTCGGTGTCGAAACCGAGGTAAACGACGCCCATCCCACCCGCGCCGATGCGGTTCGCCAGCCGGTAAGGGCCGATGCGCCGGGGGTCGTCCGTGGTCAGGGGCGTCAGCACGCCGCTTGCCTTCTCTCCGTCGTCGGGTGTCGGGGTGGCCCGGCGGTTCCGGCGCACCTCGCGACGGTGCGGGGTGGAGATGCGCCGATTGTTTCCCGTGCGGTCCCCTGCACTTATCTGACGGCGTCGTCTTCGCTTTGTGTCAAGGATCCGCCACCTGGGAATCGAAATGAAATAACTTGCGCGTTTCGAACCCTCCACGGGCCTGTGACCTGCGATGATGCTCTCGATCACGTATTTGTTACTTCATTACGTCCCCCTGATGTGTGCGGTGTGGTCGACGCGCCGCCGTTACGCCCTGACGGCCTTCGCGAGAAGATTTGGCCCATGCTCGGCATAGAACGAAAGAATTAGAGGTTGTAGCGTAATCTTGCAGAGATATCTTCGTAAGAAGGTCGACGTCGCCGAGACGGCTCGTGGGGTGGCGACGGGATCCGGATGGAAGTGGTCCGGGGGGAGGAGAGCGGGATGGTCGTCCCCTTGCAGCCGGCCCAGCCCCTGCAGCCGGCCCAGGTGTCTGCGTCCGGTGCCCGGCCGGCGGGTGCCCGGCCGGCGGAGGGGTTGCCGGCGGACGCAGTGCTGAGCACGCTCGGTCGCCACGTCCTCGTCGACGGCTTCGACCTCGTCTGCGACCTGGCGATGAGCCGTGGCAGCGTGCTTGTCGACGCCCGTGATGGGCGGCGCTACCTCGACCTCTACAGCTTCTTCGCGTCTGCGCCGCTCGGGATCAACCCGTCGGACCTCGTCGACGACGCGGGCTTCGTCGCTCGGCTGGGTCGGGTGGCGGTCAACAAGCCGGCGAATCCGGACGTCGCCACCGTCGCTTACGCCGAGTTCGTGCGGACCTTCGCCCGAGTCCTCGGCGATCCGCAGTTGCCGCATCTGTTCTTCGTCGAGGGCGGGGCCCTGGCGGTGGAGAACGCGCTCAAGTGCGCCTTCGACTGGAAGAGCCGGCACAACGCGGCACACGGCCGTCCCGCGGCGCTCGGCCGTCGGGTTCTGCACCTGCGGAACGCCTTCCACGGACGCAGCGGCTACACCCTCTCGGTCACGAACACCGATCCGGTCAAGACCGA
The DNA here is from genome assembly GCF_977927595.1 of Frankia sp. CcWB3. Lineage (NCBI taxonomy): Bacteria > Bacillati > Actinomycetota > Actinomycetes > Frankiales > Frankiaceae > Frankia > Frankia sp. CcWB3. The sequence continues at coordinate 12,974 of NZ_CDWRCK010000092.1, read as the reverse complement.
GCGTTTCCCCGTCTTCGACTGGCCGCGCATTGACTGCCCGGCGATGGTGTTTCCCTGCGTGGGGCCGGCACTCGACGCGGTGATCGCCGCGGAACGTGTCGCGCTCGGCCAGGCCGAGGCCGCCTTCGCCGCCCATCCCCACGACATCGCCTGCTTCCTGGCCGAACCGATCCAGAGCGAGGGCGGGGACAACCACCTGCGGGCCGAGTTCTTGGCCGCGATGGCCGAGCTCTGCCGGCGCCACGACGCGCTGTTCGTGCTCGACGAGGTGCAGACCGGTGTCGGCGCCATCGGCTCGGCATGGGCCTACCAGCAGCTCGGCCTGCGCCCGGACGTCGTCGCGTTCGGCAAGAAGGTCCAGCTCGGCGGGGCGATGGCCGGCCGGCGGGTCGACGGGTCGACGAGGTCGCCGACAACGTCTTCCGCGTGCCCGGGCGGATCAACTCCACCTGGGGTGGTGGCCTGGTGGACATGGTCCGCGCCACCCGCATCCTGGAGATCATCGAGGCGCGGGGGCTCATGGCCCGGGCCGGCGAGCTCGGCGTGGGCATGCTCGCCGGGCTGACGGAGCTCGCGGCCCGCCACCCCCGGCTGCTGTGCAATCCCCGTGGGCGCGGTCTGCTCTGCGCGGTGGACCTGCCGGGCAGCGCCGTCCGGGACGAGGTGCTGCGGCGGCTGCGGGTGCGCGAGGGAGTCCTCGCGCTGCCCGCCGGGAAACGGGCCATCCGGTTCCGACCGGCGCTGACGGTGAGCGCGGAGCAGCTCGCCGCCGGGATCGCGGCCCTCGGCCGGGTCCTCGACGGGCTGCCGGGTGGATTGGATGGGCCGGGCGGATTAGATAGGCCGGATGGACCCGGCGGACCGGATGGGGGATCGTCATGACGCTGGTACGGCCACGGCGGGTTGGTGCGCTTATTGCCGGACGCCCGCAGGCCGGACGTCCGCAGGACGGGTGCGCGCCGCCCGGCGCGGCCGAAGCGGAGCTCACCCCGGTCCGGACGGTGCCCTCGACCAACCCGGCCCGGCTCGACGACGTGGTCGCCGAGGTCGAGCTGGCCGGCCCGGAGACGATCCTCGCCGCCGCGGTGGCGGCCCGTGACGCCCAGCGCACCTGGGCAGACGTGCCGGCCCCGGTCCGGGGAAGCGTGATCGGCAATCTCGGCCGGCTCGTCGCGGACAACGCCGCCGCGCTCGCCCGGCTCGTCACCCGGGAGATCGGCAAACCGGCGGCCGAGGCTCGCGGCGAGGTCCAGGAGATCATCGACACCTGCGAGTTCTTCCGCGGCGAGGGACGCCGGCTTTACGGCGAGACCGTTCCCTCCGAGATGCCGGACAAGCAGCTGTTCACCTTCCGGGAGCCGGTCGGGGTGATGATGGTGATCACCGCGGGGAACTTCCCGGTGGCGGTGCCGTCCTGGTACATCGTGCCGGCCCTGCTCGCCGGCGACACCGTGGTCTGGAAGCCGGCCGAGTACGCGGAGGCCTGCGCGCAGGCCCTGGTCGAGCTGATGGCCGCCGCCGGGGTTCCCGCCGGCGCGGTGAACCTCGTGCCCGCCGACGGCGCGGCGACGTCGCTCGGGCTGGAGCGGGCGCTGGCGGCCGGCGTCGTCGACAAGGTCGGTTTCACCGGATCCACCGAGGTCGGCCGGTTTATCGGCGCCCTGTGCGGCCGGTACCTGCAGTCGCCGTGCCTGGAGCTCGGCGGGAAGAACCCGATGGTCGTCGCGCCCGACGCCGACCTGGATGCCGCCGTCGAAGCGGCGGTGTTCGCCGGGTTCGGCACCGCCGGGCAGCGGTGCACCTCGCTGGGCACGGCGATCGTGCACGAGTCGGTGCACGCCGAGTTCGTGCGTCGGCTCGACGCCGCCGTGTCCGCGGCGGTCGTCGGCGACCCGACCCGGGACGTGCTGTACGGGCCGCTGCTCGACGCCAGGTTCGCGGCCGGGTTCGCCGACCATCTCGACCTGATCCGGGACCATCACCGGATCTTCGGGTCCACCGCGGTGGGACGGATCACGTCGGCCGGTTTCGGGACGTCGGCCGGCTCGTTGGCGCAGGCGGGGCCGGCGGTGCCGGGAAGGTGGCCGGGCGGACCGCGCCGCGGCTTCGTCGGCGATCCCGACTCCGGGTTGTACTACCACCCGGTGGTGCTCGACGGCGTGCGCCCGGACGACGAGGTGTTCCGCGAGGAGACGTTCGGCCCGATCATCGGCGTTACCACCTACCGCAGCCTCGACGAGGCCATCGACCTGGCGAACCTGCCCGGCTACGGGCTGTCGTCGTCGATCTACACCGGCGATGCGGCGAGCGCGTTCCGGTTCCGGCGTGGGGTGCGGGCCGGGATGGTCAGTATCAACTCCTCGACGTCGGGCGCGGAGGCCCACCTGCCCTTCGGCGGCAACGGGCGGTCCGGCAACGGAAGCCGCCAGTCCGGTCGCTGGGTCCTCGACCAGGTCACCCGATGGCAGTCGATGAACTGGGACTACTCCGGCAGGTTGCAGAAGGCCCAGCTCGACACGGCCGTGCCCCCGGCCGACCTATCCTTCCGCCTGTCGGACCCGTGAGTTCCGGCTGAGACGGGTGCCATGTCGCCGTGCTGCCATGTCGCCTCGCCTCACGGACCCGATGGCGTTTTTCTCGACGACGCGGGACAACGCGGCCGGTCACGGCGGATCGGGGCGTCCGGAGGTTCCGCCGCCCCAGTGTGCTGCCGCATCTCGCCGCATCCAGGACTGGGCCCCGGCGCCCGGCGCCGGTCCGCGCCATAGTCGGCGCATGCCAGACCTGGTGACGCAACTGATGCCCGGGATGCGGCCGACCCCCGGCACACGACGGGCCGGCCGCCGGGAATGGGCCGGTCTCGCCGTGCTCGCTCTGCCCTGCCTGCTGCTGTCGATCGACGTGACCGTGCTGTACTTCGCCCTGCCGTTCATCACCGCACACCTCGCCCCGAGCAGCGCCCAACTGCTCTGGATCGTCGACATCTACTCCTTCGTGCTTGCCGGCCTGTTGATCACGATGGGGACGGTCGGCGACCGGATCGGGCGTCGCCGGCTCCTGCTCTACGGCGCGGCCGTGTTCGGAACCGCGTCGGTACTCGCCGCCTACGCCACCGGCCCGGTCATGCTGATCCTCGCCCGGGCGGCGATGGGCGCCGCCGGTGCCACCCTGATGCCGTCGACTCTCGGGCTCATCCGGGTCCTGTTCGTCGACCCGGACCAGCGGCGCGTCGCCGTCGCCATCTGGACGGCGAGCTTCTCCGGCGGTGTTGCGCTGGGACCGCTGCTCGGCGGATTCATGCTGGAGCACTTCTGGTGGGGCGCCGTCTTCCTGATCAATGTGCCGGTGATGCTCCTGCTGCTGGTGCTGGGTCTCGCGTTCCTGCCCGAGTTCCGGGATCCGCGTCCCGGCCGCTTCGACCTGACCAGCGCCGGGCTCTCCCTCGCCGCCGTCCTCAGCGCGGTCTACGGCATGAAGCGCATCGCCGAACACGGCTGGACCGCCGTTCCGATGACCGTCTTCGTCGTCGGTGTGGTCCTGGGTGGCCTCCTCGTGGCCCGGCAGCGCCGGGTCGACCAACCGCTGATCGACCCGCGGCTGTTCGCGTCCCGCGCCGTGCGCACGGCGTTGGCCGTCAACGCCCTCGCTCTGTTCGCCCTCGTCGGGTTCAGCTTCTTCGCCACTCAGTACCTGCAGCTCGTGGCGGGCCTGACCCCGCTGGTCGCCGGGCTGTGGACGATGCTGCCGGCGACCGCGATGATTATTTCTGTGCTGGCTGCACCTCGGCTGCTGCGGCTACTGCGGCTGGGCGGTGCGCTCGGCGTGGGGCTGGTCGTCACCGCGCTGGGATTCGGCATCGCCAGTCGGCTCGGCGTCTCCGGGGGTCTGCCGGTGCTGCTCGGCGCCTATGCCGTGCTAATCAGCGGGGTCGGTGTCGTCCTCACGATCTGCACCGACGTCGTGCTCGGCAACGCCCCACCCGAACGGGCGGGTTCGGCCTCCGCCCTGTCCGAGTCGGCCATCGAGTTCGGGGGCGCGCTCGGGGTCGCCGTTCTCGGCAGCATCGCCACCGCCGTCTACCGGAACGAGGTGCCGACGCGGGCACCGTCCGGCCTGCCCACGATCGCGGTCGACGCGGCGCGGGAGACCCTCGGCGGTGCGGTGGAGGTCGCCCACCGGCTTCCCGGCGGCCTCCACCCCGGTGGCCTCGGCGACATGTTGCTGCGGGTCGCACAGGAATGCTACGTCGACGCGATGTCGGTGACCGCCATGATTGCTATGGCGGTCATGGCGGCCACGGCCGTCGCCGTCGTGATGGTGCTGCGCCGGGACGGTGCGCCGTCGACGCCTGGGTCGTCAACGCCTGGGTCGTCAACAGCTGGGTCGTCGACGGCCGGGAACGCGGTCGCCGAGCGGGCCGAGAGCATCGGCACCGAAGGGTCCGACCGCACGGTGGCGGACTCCGCCGCTCCCGGGTCGTAGGCGTCGTTCCCGGGGCCTAGCTGGGTCAGCCGGCCGTCGGCTGGCTCAGTGCTGTCGGCTGGCTCAGTGCCGTCGTGGGCGTCGGTGCTGTCGGTGCTGTCGTGGGCGTCGGTGCTGTCGCGGGCGACTCGAAGCGGGGCCGCAGGGGCATGCCGGCGGCGCCGGCGTCCGGCCGGACCGCGAGGGTCTGGTGGATCTGGGTCCGCCCGCTCTCGAAGCTCAGCGCCGATCCGGCCATATAGAGCCGCCAGACGCGGGCCCGACCCGCCCCGACCATGCCGACCGCGGCCGGCCAGTTCTTCTCCAGCAGGCGTACCCAGGCCCGCAGGGTCAGCGCGTAGTGCTCGCGCAGGGACTCGACGTGGCGCGCCTCGAAGCCGGCCGCCTGCATCAGGGAGACCATGACCCCGATCTCGTGTAGTTCCCCATCCGGGAAGACATAGCGATGGAGGAAGTCGCGTCCCCTCGGCAACGGGACCGGGCCGAGGCCGGGCCGGGCCCGGCGGGCCCCCGCGGGGTCGCCGGGGAACGAGATGCCGTGGTTGAGCAGGCGCCCCCCCGGGCGCAGCAGCCGGTACAGCTGGTCGAAGTAGGTCGGGAGCATCGCCCGGCCGACGTGCTCCACCATGCCGATGGAACTGATCGCGTCGAAGGGGCCGTCCGGGATTTCCCGGTAGTCCTGCAGGCGGATCTCGATGACGTCGGCGAGGCCCGCCTCGGCGACGAGGCGGCGGGCCTGCGCGGCCTGTTCCACCGAGATGGTTACCCCCACGCCGCGGACCCCGTGATGGCGGGCGGCGTGGATCAGCATGCTGCCCCAGCCGCAGCCGATGTCCAGTAGCCGCTCGCCGGGACGCAGGCCCAGCTTGCGGCAGACCAGCTCGTGCTTGGCGTTCTGGGCGGCGTCCAGGCCGACCTGCGCCGATTCCCACACCCCGCAGGAATAGGTCATCGTCGGGCCGAGGACGAGGCGGTAGAACGCATTGGACACGTCGTAGTGGTGGGATATCGCCGCCGCGTCCCGGTCCCGGGTGTGCTGCCGGCCGCGCAGCCGGCTCTCCTCGGGCGGCGGGGCCGGCGGGCGCGGGCCGAGTTCGCGCAGCAGGGTCGCGGCGGCGCGGGCGGTTGCGCCGGTCAGCCGCGAGCCGGCCCCGGCGATGCCCCGGCGCACCGCGAGGGCGGCGAAGACGTCCCCCTCGACGTCGATCTCCCCGGCGACGAAGGCCCGCGCGAAGCCCAGCTCACCCGGGCGGAACAGGACGCGGCGCAGGGCCTCCGGCGAGCGGACCAGGATCCGGGTGGTGGTGTCTGGTCCCAGCACCGAGCCGTCCCACAGCGTGATCCGTACCGGCGGGTCGTCCCCGATCAGGCTCTCGAGCAGGATGCGCGTCGCCCGCGCCACGTTCGGTGACCACCGCGGCTCCCGGTGCGGAATGGTTGCTTCGGCAGGGTCGTGCTCCGCCGGCTCTCGACTGATCGTCACGGTGCATCCTCCGGTTGTTACCTGGGCTCATCGTCCCCCGGAAACCCGCTGCCGCAACGGTGTCGGGTGTTGCATGTCCGTATCCCTGTTACCGGGGATCCCCGGTAACAGGGATACTCCGGTCCGTCCCGCGCCGCTCAGGCCACGGCGGAGGCGCCGAGCAGGGCCTTGAGGTCGCCTATGAGGGCCGGAGTGCGCTGGACCTTGT
>NZ_CDWRCK010000092.1:0-6465 GCF_977927595.1 Frankia sp. CcWB3 | reverse complement strand
GTCGTCGAGCCGGAACACGGTCGTCGAGCCGGAACACGGTGGTGCGGCTCGCGGTCTGCAGCCGCAGGTGCACCTCCGTCGTCCCGGGATGGGTACCGAGAACCTCCCGCAGCCGCTCCACCGTCGGCGGGTTCACCCGGGACACCAGTATGATGATCACCATCGGTGGGCTCAGGGCGGCGTCGGACAGGTCGGGGACCGTGAGGTCGGAGGCGATCAGCCGCGGGGTGTCCTCCCGCTTGTCGAGGCGGCCCTTGACGATGACCACGGCGTCCTCGGCGAGCTGAGTGGAGCAGGTCTCGTAGGTCTGCGGGAAGAACATGACCTCCAGCCCGTCCTCGAGGTCCTCGATGGTGGTCAGCGCCCACACCTTGCCCTGCTTGGTGACCTTGCGCTGCAGGCTGGAGATGATTCCGCCGATGGTCACGGTGGCACCATCGGGGTGCTCCCCGCCGGTCAGGGACGCGATGCCGCAGTCCGCCTTCGCCGCGAGGATGTGCTCGACGTCGCGCAGCGGGTGGCCGGAGACGTAGAGGCCGAGCATCTCCCGCTCGTGGGACAGCTTGACCGCCTTGTCCCACTCCTGGTCGGAGAACTCCTGCACGCCGAACACGGGCGCCGCGCCCGGCTCGTCCTCGGCGTCGAAGGCGAACAGGTCGAACTGCCCCTCGGCGTTCTTCTTCCTCACCCCACGGATCTCCCCGGCCTCGCTGTACCGGGGGTGCTGGGAGTCGAAGATCCCGGCCAGCGGGATGTCCTTGCCCATCACGGCGGGCGGCATCGCCTTGGTGATGCGGTCACCCATCGCGTACGGGTAGCCGAGCACCCGCGAGGAGTCCTTGATCGCGGCCTTGGCCTTGATCGTGTCGTAGGTGACGATCTGCGCTATGCGGTCCTCGCCCCACCGGGATGCCCTGGCTCTTCGCCCACACGATGAAGTCGGCGACCACCAGGAAGCACGACGGGAAACCCAGCTGCAGGATGATCCCGATCTCGTACTCGACGCGTTCGCGGTGGGCGTCGTCGTAGCCGTCCGGGAACCGGCGGGCCATACCGGCCTAGGTCGCCTTGCGAAACCAGCTCTCCTCGGTCTCGCCAGCCGGCACCGGGAAGCGCGGCATCAGGTTGTGCTTGGCGAACATGCCGGTGGGGTCGACCCGCTCGGCGATCAGCAGGGTGGTCTCACAGCCCTCGCGCCAGACGTCGGAGGTGTCGATCCCGTACATCTCCTCGGCGCTCTTGAGGTAGTAGCCCGACCCCTCGAACTGGAAGGAGGGATTGGCCACCGTCGACGCCGTCTGTACACAGAGCAGCGCGGCGTGGGCGTCCCGCTCGGCCTCGTAGGTGGAGTGCGAGTCGTTGGTGACGACGAACCGCATGCCGAGCGTGCGGACGATGCCCACCAGGCCGTCGCGGACCCGGCGCTCGATGTCGAGGCCGTGGTCCATTGGCGGGAGACCTCTTTGAACATGTCCTTCAGCCGAGCCGCCCCGTCCAGCATCGAGTACTCGGTGTGAACGTGAAGGTGGACGAAAGAGTTGGACACGTCAGATCTTCCCGCGCGCTGGGCACGCCGGTCGAAGCTGCGGACCAGTCACCGACCGTGGAAACGGGCGCCCTCCGGTGCGGGCGCGCCGGGAACTGATCATCACGGGGGACCGGCCGGATGGACAAGGCGTTCATCCGGCAGCCTAGCGGCCCGCGCGCGGTCCGGACACCTCCGCCGTCGTGTCCGCCGGGTACTACGAAGCGATACCGCCGCGGTGCGTACCGCCGCCGCCCGGCGCCGCCGCGGTCGTCCCCCGCGCCTCGGCGACGGCGGCCCCGATCACCGCGATCGCCTGCTCCACCTCGCTGTCCGAGGTCGACCAGTTGCTTACCGAGATGCGCATCGCTGTGCGGCCCCGCCACACCGTGCCGCTCATGAACGTCTCGCCGCTTGCCGTCACCGCGGCCGTGACCGCCGCCGTCAGCCGGTCGCCCGCCGCCCGCCCGGCCGCCGTCCGGTCGCCCTCCGGGTCTGCCATCACCCGGACCAGCACCTGGTTGAGCTCCACGACGCGGCCCGATCCACCCGGGCCGGTTGACCCGGCTGACCCGGCTGGGCCGCCCGGGCCGGCCACCGCGTTCAGGATTGTCACCCCGGGAAGAGCGGCGAGCCGCACGGCGAAGCGGTTGGCATACTCGCAGCACCGGTCCACCAGGTCGCGCAGCCCCGCCCGGCCGAGCGAGCGCAGCGCCGCGTACACGGCGAAGGCCCGCGCCCGGCGGCTGAACTCCGGTGTCCAGTCGACCGGGTCGAGCCGGCCGGCGGAGTCGAGGACGAAGTAGTCCGCCGAGGCCGACATCGACCGCCGGTGCGCCTCGCGGTCCGCGACGAGGGCGATCCCGCAGTCGTACGGGACGTTGAGCCACTTGTGGCCGTCGGTCGCCCACGAGTCGGCCCGCTCGACCCCGGCGACGAGGGCGCGCTGGGACGCCGCCGCCGACACCGCAGCCCACAGCCCGAACGCACCGTCCACGTGCACCCAGGCGCCGTGTTCGCGGGCCAGCGCGCACACCTCCTCGAAGGGGTCGAACCCACCGGTGTTGACCTCCCCCGCCTGGGCGATCACGATCGTCGGCCCGCTCCCGCCGCTCCCGCGGGCAAGAGCCGCCCGCAGCGCCTCGGGGCGCATCCGCCCGAGCGCGTCGGCCTCGACGGCGATCGTCGCGCGGGTGCCGAATCCGAGCAGGCGCAACGCGGCGTCGACAGTGGCGTGCCGGGCGGCGCCGACCAGGACCCGCACGGGCGGTGCCCCGGCGAGACCATCCGTCTCGACATCCCAGCCGGCCCGCGCCAGCACCCGGTGCCGCGCGGCCGCCAGGGCGGTCACGTGCGCCATCTGGGTGCCGGTGGTGAACCCGACGGATACCCCCGGCGGCAGGCCGAGCAGCTGCGCGATCCAGCGGCCGGTCAGCGCCTCGACGGCGCTGGCGGCCGGGGAGAGGGAGGCCAGGGCAGCGTTCTGGTCCCACACGACGGTGAGCAGGTCGGCGGCGAGCGCCGCCGGCAGGGTCCCGCCGATGACGTAGCCGAAGAAGCGGCCCGAGCCGGTCGAAGTGAGGCCGCCGGCCACCGCGTCGACCAGCGCGTCGATGACCGCCACCGGGTCGCTCGGGCCCGCCGGCAGCGTGTCGCCGAGCCGGTGGCGGACTTGCTCGGCGGTCAGGCTGGGGCCGACCCGACGATCGGCCAGACCCGCCAGGTAGGCGTCGGCATGCCCGGCGGCGGCGCACAGTGCCGCGCGGAGCGCGTCGACGGGCGGCGTGCCTCGCATCGGTGGATCTCCTCGTCCGGGATGGATGATCGTTCGCCAGCGGGTCCGAAGCGGGCCCGATGCCCGGCGGCGTCAGTCGGCCGCCACCGCCACCGCCGGCGGCCGGGCGTGCGCCGCCGCCGTTCGGCTTTCCCGGCTTTCCCGGCTCTCCCGGCTCTCCCGGCCATCCCGGCCCAGCCAGTCCAGCACCAGCTCGGCGGTGAGCTCCGTCGCCTCGAGCATCGGCAGGTGGCCGAACTCGTCGAGGATCTCCACCCGCCAGTCCGGGCGTTCCGCGGCGACGTGGTGTGCCACGCCCACCGGGATCAGCCGGTCGGCGGAGCCATGGACGAGCATCGTCGGTTGCCGGACGGTGCGGACCATGCGCGCGAGTGAGGCCGGGCGCACCAGCGACCAGACGACCGAGCGCGCCGCCCCCACGTACGCCTGGTCCGCGCCGGGGATCCCGCCGCGCTCGCTCTGCGCGCGCACCATAGCCGCGATCGCCGTCGGCGGGATGCGGCCGGGGTCGGCGCAGAGCCGCCGCAGGTTCTCGTCAACGAGCTGGCGGGGGGTGTAGCGGCCGCGGCGGTACGCGAGGACCGCCGCGCCGAGGCGGGGGACCAGCAGACCGGCGAAGATGCGGGTGATCTCAGGATCCAGGCGCACGCCTCGCGGCCGGGGCAGTGCCGGGCCGAGTAGCACCAGACCCGCGACGGACTCCGGCCGCCGACTGGCCTGCATCACACTGATCATGCCTCCCATCGAGCTGCCGACGAGGACGGGCGCCTCCCGGACGATCTCGCTGAGGAAACGGTCGAGCAGTGCCCGGTTGGCCGCGACGTCGGTGTGGCGCCCGGCGGGCGGCGTCCGGCCGTGCCCGGCCAGGTCGACCGCGAGCACCCGGCAGACCGGGGTGAGCAGCGGGGCGAAGGCGAGCCAGTTGAGGTGGGAGCCGCCGAGACCGTGCACGCACAGCAGCAGCGGGCCGTCGGGTGGCCCCCCGAAGTCGACGTAGTGCACCGGCCCGTCCAACTGGGCCCAGAACGACCGGTGGTTCTCCCGGCCGGACGGGTCCGCCGAAACCAGGGGCGTGGTGACCGAGGACGTGGTGACCGCGGGTGCGGTCACATCGCGGCTGCTCATGCTGTGACGGTAGGACGACGCTCCTCGTGGCCGACATACCCGTCGGCGGTGAAACAGCAGGGCCGGCCGCCCGACGGCGGCCGGCCTCCAGGAGTCACAGTGACCGGGAGGCGCCGAGCCGGAGCCGGTTCGGGTTTGCGACGGGCCCGAACGAGAATGTTTCCGTGGCCGGCTCGAAGACCTCCGCGCCGTCGAGGACGCCGGAGCCGGTCTCCCGCTGACCTGGTACGGAAAGCCCCGGGGCCAGGTGGGTCGTCTCGTCCTTTTCCATGCGCAACGCTCCTTCCATCGTTACCGACAGCTGTCCCTAAAACGGTATCGAGTGGACGTGGCGCGCAAAGTCTCTAAGTGATCCTGGTCACACCGCAAATCCGAACGATGGCAATGCGTTGCGCCCTTCATTGGCCGTCGGATGGCTACGGCATGCGCGGACCGTGCGTGAAGCGCGCACAGAGCGTGGGCGAGTCGTTGGTCAGGAGTGTTCAACCGGCCGACCGGCCCGGTCGAAACCGGGCCGGTCAGCTGGAGCCCGCGGCCGGGGCGGGACGTCCGGTCAGGCCCGCAGGGGCGCACCGGAGCCGGCGGCCAGGCTGTCGGTCAGGCTGTCGGTGCCGGAGCGGTGGGGGCCGTTCCGGGAGCGGCGCCCCGGCGCGGCGGGCGGCCGTGCCCGGTCGCCGGCCGCCCGAACCGGTGACCCTCTCGCCGGGTGGGCCGGTGCTCGTTGCCGCGAGGCGTACCGCCGCCGCGCGGTCCCCTGCCGCCGCCCGTGCGGGCTAGCGGGATCTCGTCCTTGCTGATCCGGGGCGCGGGCGGCCCGGCGAGCTCGAGCACGATCGGATCGTCGGCGGTCGTCGGGATCGGCCTCGCCTCGATCCCGACGGTGCGCAGCAGCCCGCGCACCTTGCCACGTTCGGCGGGCAGGGTGACGAGCACGTCCGCACCGTCGGCGCCGGCTCGGGCGGTCCGTCCGCCTCGGTGCTGGTAGGTCTTGGCGTCCTCCGGCGGGCCGAGGTGCACGACGAGCCGGATGCCGTCAACGTGGATGCCGCGGGCGGCGACGTCGGTGGCGACCAGCACCCGGTAGAAGCCGTCGGTGAAACCGGCCAGCGCCCGGGTCCGCGCCCCCTGTGGCATTCCGCCGTGCAGCGGCTCGGCCGGCACCCCGGCCCGGCTCAGTGACTCGGCCACCCAGTCGGCGTCACGCTGGGTGCGCACGAACACCAGGGTGCGCCCCGAGCCGCCGGCGAGCGCGGTCACCAGGGCGACCTGCGCGGCCCGGTCGACGGCCTCGAGCGCGTGCCGGGCGAGTGTGGTGACCTGGGAGACCTCGGAGTCCACCGCGACCAGGACCGGGTCGGGCAGGTAGTCGCGCACGAGCACCTCGACCTCCCGGTCGAGCGTCGCGCTGAACAGCAGCCGCTGCCCGCCCGCCGGGGTGGCGTCGAGCAGTGCCTTCACTGCGGGCAGGAAGCCGAGGTCACACATGAAGTCGGCCTCGTCCAGGACCGTGATCTCGATCTCGTCCAGCACGCACGCGCCGCGCTCCACCAGATCGGTGAGCCGGCCCGGGGTGGCGACAACCAGGTGCACACCGCGGCGTAGCGCGGAGATCTGCCGGCTGATGGACGTCCCGCCGTACACCGGCGCGAGCCGGAGGTTGAGCGCCCTGGTCAGGGGCTCGAGCGCATCGTTGACCTGCTGGGCCAGCTCGCGGGTCGGCACGAGGACGAGCGCACGGGGCCGGCGGGGCTGGGCCGGCCCCTGCCCGGCCATGCGGGCGAGCAGCGGCAGCCCGAAGGCGAGCGTCTTGCCCGAGCCGGTCCGGGCCCGGCCGAGGACGTTCTCCCCGGCGAGGACGTCGGGCAGGGTCGATGCCTGGACTGGGAACGGGGCGGCGATGTCCCGGTCGGCCAGCGCCTTGATGAGCCGGCGGGGCAGGCCCGCGGCCTCGAAGGACTCGGCCGGCGGCCGGGGCTCACGCGTGGTGATGGTCGGTCCGGCCGGGCGCGCCGGGCCACCT
>NZ_CDWRCK010000091.1:1809-14875 GCF_977927595.1 Frankia sp. CcWB3 | reverse complement strand
ACACTCCTGGTGACCCCAGGTGAACAGCTACATCAATCGTTATATTTTTGTCATGATGTAGGTCCAAAGGCCGAGAACGGCAAGAACCACGCTAAAGCACACTCCCGCCCCGTACCGGGCGGAGAGGAACGTGGGCGCGCACCAGCATCCGATCATGAAAATAACCCATTCTTGACCATGGTAATTACACGTAGAACACCGGTAATCCGCCATCTAACACGCCCGTCGAGCTCGCTTTTCCCGATCACCACAACTGCGCCGGACGGCTGTCTAACCTTGGCTCCACCCTGCGGACCCTGTTCGAACGGACCGGCGCCCCAGCCGACTCCGACGAGGCGATCGAGACCGGCCGGGCCGCCGTCGCGGACACCCCCACCGACGGGAGAAGCCGGGGTGGCCCTGGGGCGCCTGGGTTGGTCCGGGCCTGGCTGCCCTGATACTGGGTAGTGAGGCTGGCGCCATGACCGACACCACTGACACGGCGGCCACCGCCGTTGACGGCGGCCTGGTGACCGCCATCCCGGCTTCCTGAACCACTCCCGCCGAACCGGGCGGCGTGCGTGCTGCCTGGTACCGGCATGGCCAGGCAGCACGCCCCTCAGCCAGCCACAATCGCGGCATGAGCCCAGCGAGTAGCCTGAGCGACTTCCTGCGGACCCGCCGCGCCCGCTTGCATCCATCGACCGATGGGCCCGCCGGCCCCCTCCTCGCGCAGCTGATCGGTGAGCTGTCGACAACGGACCCCGCGGGCGTGCCGTCGGGCAGGCCGACCGCGGCGCTGTGGACGTCGACGTGCATGACCCGGTTGGCCCCGTTCGGTGTCACCGGCCGCCCGCGGCGCCGCGGCGGGCGAACTCCTCCTGGGTGAGGTGTTCCGGGCAGTCGACCCGGATGTCGGACGGCCCGAGGCGGTAGTCGAAGAACGCGCAGCGGTGAACGGTGGGTTGGGTGCGGCGGGTGGGCCGGGCGTGGCAAGGCGCGGGTTCGAAGCGCCGGCAGGTGGTACACGTGCGCGTCACGCTGATCAGGTGTTCGGCGTGCAGGCGTTCCAGCAGGTCCAGGAGGGTTGCGAGCAGCTGCTCGCCGTCCGGGCGGGGGATCCTGGCGGTCGCCACCTCGACCGGGGCGGTCCACCGGGAGACCGCGTGCGCGGTCTGCTGGCCGTCGGCGGTGAGGTGGAGCCGGTAGTGACGCCGGTCGGCGGGGTCCTGCTGGCGGCCAACGAGCCCTTTGCGGCGCAGGGCCGCCACGGCGTCGCTGACGGTGGGGTCGGCCACGTCGAGTTCACGTGCCAGTGCGCTGGTTCGGGCCGCCGGGGGTGGTCCCGCGTAGAGGCGGGCGAGGACCCGAAGCTGGGTGGGGGACAGGTCGTGTGCCTCGGCCGAGCGGCGGGCGAGCACCTGCAGGGCCTCGCCGATCCGGTCGAGGGCGGCCACGATCTTCGCGTCGAGCCCGGGGTGGCGTTCCTCGGGGGTGCCGGGCGGCCTCACGCGCGCGGTCCGAACGCCGCGTGTATCGCCAGCACCGCTGCCTCCTGCCGTTGGGACTTTCCCGGGTTCGCGACGGCCGACCCGCCGCGAGGGTCGTGACGGGGAACGTCGGAACCCGCGAGTGGACCTTAGCAATCCGATCCGCCCGGACCGGATCGTTAGGAGTCCTTGACATCAAGGGTCGTCCCGCACATAGTTCTCCTTGTCGACTGAAATTGTCGAGATGGCGGCCGGTGCCGGGTTGGGCCGTGCGGCGCGTGAGCGTTGCCGGACCGGGCGGGTCCGGTCCGCGTCCGTGGGGGAACACCAAGGAGGCGAGCATGCCGAAGCTTGCCCGCAGTGACTGGTACGACCTGGCCCGCGACACCAACTGGTCGTTTGGTTACGTGTCCGAGCAGGACGTCTTCCCAGAGGAGCTGTCGGGGACGGGCCGGGTCTCATCCGAGGAGTGGCTGGCCTGGGACGAGCCATACAAGATCACTTATCGGGAGTACGTGCACAACCAGGTGACGAAGGACACCACGACGTACTCGGTCAAGAACGCGATCGCCCGCTCGGAGCTGTTCGAGAAGCTCGACCCGGGATGGAAGTCGGTGATCCTGGCGCACTATGGCGCGATCACGATGCCGGAGTACCTCGCCTCCATCGGTGAGGCGCGGATGGGCCGGTTCGGGCGGGCGGCGGCGTGGCGCAATACGGCGACGTTCGGCACGCTCGATGAGGTCCGGCACGGCCAGATCCAGGCGTTCTTCCCCTATGGGTTGATCGGGAAGGAGCCGCGGGCCGACTGGGCGCTCAAGGCGTTCCACACGAACGAGTGGATCGTGCTCGCGGTCCGGCAGCTGTTCGACGACATGTTCGTCGCCAACGACGCGCTGTCGATCGCGCTGCAGCTCACCTTCACCCTTGAAACCGGTTTCACGAACCTGCAGTTCCTCGGCATGGCAGCCGACGCGATCAAGGTGGGTGACCTGGAGTTCGGCTCGCTGATCTCCAGTATCCAGACGGACGAGGCCCGCCATGCCCAGCAGGGCGAGCCGACCATCAAGATCCTTGCCGAGGGCGGCCACAAGGACTGGGGCCAGTTCCTCATCGATCACATGTTCTGGCGGTCATGGCGGGTGTTCGCGCTGCTGACCGGCCTGTCGATGGACTACTACACCCCGCTCGAGCATCGGACGATGTCGTTCAAGGAATTCATCGAGGAGTGGGTGATCAAGCAGTTCTCCGACCAGTTCCGGGACTTCGGTCTGGAGTATCCGTGGTACTGGGAGGAGTTCGTCAACGAACTCACCTGGTACCACCACGCGATCCACCTCGGGGTGTGGAACTGGCGGCCGACGGTCTGGTGGAACCCGGACGCCGGCGTCTCGGCGGACGAGCGGGTGTGGCTGGAGGAGAAGTACCCGGGCTGGAACCGTACGTTCGGCAAGTACTGGGACGTCATCGGCGACAACATCCGC
The DNA here is from genome assembly GCF_977927595.1 of Frankia sp. CcWB3. Lineage (NCBI taxonomy): Bacteria > Bacillati > Actinomycetota > Actinomycetes > Frankiales > Frankiaceae > Frankia > Frankia sp. CcWB3. The sequence goes on along the minus strand of NZ_CDWRCK010000091.1, from coordinate 11,922 downwards.
GCGGGGAAGGGCGAGGCCACCTTCCCGGAGACGCTGCCGTTGGTGTGCAACCTGTGCCAACTGCCGATCGTGCGGGCCGCCGGCGTGGAGGCCGGCGCGCTGGCCTCGGCCGCTCCGCTGCGCCACACCCACGGGGGCCGTGACTACCTGTTCTGCTCGGAACCCTGCAAGTGGATCTTCACGCAGCGTCCGGAGCGGTTCGCCGGGCACCGGTCGCTGGTGGACCGGTTCCTCGCCGGCGAGATCAGCCCGCCCGACCTCGGCGGCGTGCTCGCCTACATGGGGCTGTCGCCGTCCGAGCAGGGACAGGACGCCACCGGCTACGCCTGGGCACAGGCCGCGGCGGCGGGCGCAACCGGCGCCAGGGCGGCACGGCGATGACCCCCGGGGCGCAGGAGCACTCCCACGAGCACGTCTACGTCCACGTCCACGTCCACGAGCACTCCGAGGGGGCCCGATGGCTCTGCTGCCGCTGAGCGCGGTTTTCGAGCACGACTTCGTGTCGCTGCTGGTGGCGGTGGACGACGCCGACACCGTCGAGGCCGTCGGCCAAAAGATCGCTCACCACGTCGTGGGCCGGCGTCTGCCGGCCAGCGACGCGCCGGTGGGGGTCCGCCACAACGGTCGGGTGCTCGCCCGCGAGGCGCGCATCGGCGAGGCCGGCGTCGGCCCGCTCGACCATGTCGAAGCCTTCTTCGATGAGTAGCGCGTCGGCGGGTGGCGCGTCGGCGGGTGGCACCGCAGTGGCGTGGACCGACGTCGCCTCGCTGGACGAGGTGTGGGAAGGCGACGTGCTCGAGGTGACCGCGGGCGCCGAGCAGGTGCTGCTGGCGCACCTGCCCGGCGGGGCGCTACGGGCGTACCAGGCGGTGTGTCCGCACTCGCGATTCCCGCTGGTCAACGGCGCCGTCAAGGACGGGGTGCTCACCTGCGCCGCGCACCACTGGGAGTTCGACCTGGCGACCGGCGAGAGCCTCAACCCGAGCGACTGCCGGCTGTACAGCTTCCCGGTGCGCGCCGACGGCGAGCGGATCATTGTCGGGATCCCACCCGACGGCCGACGTCACTACAACCGGTGCCGTGGCGCTGCGACCGCGGCACCGACGGGGAGACGATTTTCATGACCGCCGACTCCAGCCGCCTGGTAGGCCCCATCGTCCGCGGATTCGACCCGGACGTCGTCGAGGCACTGCACGCCGCAATCGAGAAGGACAACCCCGACCAGATGCTGGTCGTGGAGGACCGCAACGGCTACGTGCGCATCAACGCGCCCCGCTTCCTGCGGGTCACCCGCGCCAGCCTGGAGGAGGCCGCCGGCCGGTCCGTCCCGCTCGCCACCCTCGAACCCGCCCTCGCCGGCTTTGCCGGGCGGATGCGGTACGTGAGCGACGACGAACTCGTCTGGTACCTGGACCGGAAGGACTGAGGATGACTACCGCCCCCACGGCGAGGCCCCTGCGCACTTGGAGTGTGTTCGACGGGGCCCGCCGCAAGCCGAACGAGTACGAGACCGTCACCGGCCACTTTCACTACCACTTCGGGCGGCAGCCGGCCCCGTTCGACCTTGATCCTGACAGTCCGATCAACCGGTGGTACCTACGCTACCGCGAGGGCTCGCCGCTGCGGGGCGTGGACTGGGAGGCGTTCCGCGACCCCGCCCAGCTCAACTACCGCCGCTACATCGCTCTGCAGCACGACCGGGAGATCTACGCCGAAGGCGTCGTCGACCACTTCGAGGCCCTCGATGCGGATGCCGGCCTGAACCCGGCCTGGGTGGGTGTCCTCGCGCGGCTTTACCTGCCCGCCCGCTACCTGTTCCACGTGTTGCAGATCACCAGCCTGTACGTCGGCCAGCTCGGACCCAGCGCCTACGTCAGCAACGCCGCGTTCTTCCAGGCCGCCGACGAACTGCGCGCCCTGCAGTGGATCGCCTACCGGGCCAAGGCTCTGTCGTTGGTCCATGGCGCCGACCTCGCCGACAGCCGGGCCACCCGACGGTTCTGGGAAGAAGACCCGGCCTGGCAACCCGCCCGGGAGGCGCTGGAGCGGTTGCTGGTCGCCTACGACTGGGCGGAGGCCTTCACGGCGCTGAACCTCGTCGTCAAGCCGGCGCTCGACACCCTGCTCAAGACCGCCCTCCCCGACCTCGCGGACGCCAACGGCGACGGCCTCACCGCCCAACTGCTGCGCGAGTCCGGCGTCGACGGCGCCCGCAGCCGGGCGTGGAGCGCGGCCCTGGCCCGCCACGCCATCGCCGAACGGCCCGACAACGCCGCGGTTCTCGCCGTCTGGGAAGAAAGCTGGCGCCCCCGCGCGGAGACGGGCGTCGCGGGCCTGGCGGCCGGGTTCGGCGATGCCCCGAACCCGGCCAGCCCGGCCGAGGTCACCGCCACCGTCGCCGCGACCACCGCGGCGTTCCGTGCCTCCTGGACCGGCACGGCGGACCCCGCCTGAACCTGCGGATCCCGCCTGAACCTCCGGCCTCCACCACCGATCCGCCCCCCGGAAGGACCCATGTCCGTCACCGACGACTACCTGACCAACAACGCCGCCTACGCGAAGACCTTCGCCGGGCCGCTTCCGCTGCCGCCGTCCAAGCACATCGCCGCCGTCGCCTGCATGGACGCACGGCTCAACGTCTACGCGATCCTCGGCCTGGGCGACGGCGAGGCTCACGTCATCCGCAACGCCGGCGGCGTCGTCACCGACGACGAGATCCGTTCCCTCGCGATCAGCCAGCGCCTGCTCGGCACCCGCGAGATCATCCTGATCCACCACACCGACTGCGGCATGCTGACCTTCACCGACGACGATTTCAAACGCTCGATCCAGGACGAGACCGGGATTAAACCGGAATGGGCCGCGGAGTCGTTCACCGACCTGACCGAAGACGTACGCCAGTCGATCGCGCGGATCAAGGCGAGTCCGTTCATCCCGCATACCGGCGCCATCCGTGGCTTCATCTTCGATGTTGCCACCGGACTGCTCGCCGAAGTCGCGTGATATCCGCCTGCCGCACCCTGCTGTTCAGCGCCTTCGAGTATCGACTCACCATTATCGGTATCACCGTCGGTTCTTTCTGACGACACCGGACTTCGTCCGCCGTCGGGGTGCTTCGGGGATCAGTACCGTCGATCCGCGAAGCACCTCCGGGGGGAGCCAGGTGAGTGGGGCCGGCGGGAGGCGCCGGAGCCGATAATTCCCGGCCCGACCCGCCGGCCCCACCCGTCACCTGGTCAGTGGGTCAGCCGCGCTTGCGGCCGGACTCGCCGAGAGTGATCTGGTCGCCGTTGACGATGCCGGCCCGGCGCAGCGCCTCGGCGATCGCGCCGTCCGGCACACTGGATCCGCTGCGGCCACCGGAACCCCCGCGGCCACCGGAACCGTTCCTGCCACCGGAACCGCCACGACCGCCCATGCCACCGCGTCCGCCGGAACCGCCAGCGCCACCGGCACCACCGGCACCGCGACCGCCGGCACCACCACGTTCGCCACTCGCGGTGCCCCGGCCGCCATCCCGCTGATCACCACGATCACGGCTCCCGCCGCGTCCGGCGCCCGCACCCGCGGCTCCCCGCCGGTCACCCTCGCCGTCCCGGCGACCCGGACCCCCGGCACCGGCCTCGTCGTCCAGCCGCAGCGTCAGCGAGATCCGCTTGCGTGGGATGTCGACGTCGAGAATCTTCACCGTCACGATGTCGCCGGGCTTGACGACCTCGCGCGGATCGCTGACGAAGTTCTTCGACATCGCCGACACGTGCACCAGGCCGTCCTGGTGAACGCCGATGTCGACGAAGGCCCCGAACGCGGCGACGTTCGTGACGGTTCCCTCCAGGGTCATGCCGGGGACCAGGTCCGCGAGCGTCTCGATCCCCTCGGTGAATGCCGCCGTCCTGAAGGCCGGCCGCGGGTCACGGCCGGGCTTCTCCAGCTCGGCGAGGATGTCGGTGACGGTCGGCAGGCCGAAGGTGTCGTCGACGAACTCGCTCGGCTTCAGGGCTCGCAGGACCGCGCCGTTGCCGATAAGGGAGCCGAGGTCGCCGCCGGTCGCCGCGAGGATGCGCCGCACCACCGGGTAGGACTCGGGGTGCACGCTGGAGGCGTCCAGCGGATCGTCCCCGCCGGGGATGCGCAGGAAGCCGGCGCACTGCTCGAACGCCTTCGGCCCGAGGCGGGGGACGTCCTTCAGTGCGGCCCTGGTCTGGAACGGCCCGTGCGTGTCGCGGTGGCGCACCACGCTCTCCGCGAGGCTTGCCCCGATTCCGGACACCCGGGTCAGCAGCGGGGCAGACGCGGTGTTGACGTCCACCCCCACCGCGTTCACGCAGTCCTCGACCACCGCGTCCAGGGATGACGACAGCCGGGACTCGGACAGGTCGTGCTGGTACTGCCCAACCCCGATCGACTTCGGGTCGATCTTCACCAGCTCCGCGAGCGGGTCCTGCAGCCGCCGGGCGATCGACACGGCCCCGCGCAGCGAGACGTCGAGCCCGGGGAGCTCCGCCGCGGCATAAGCGGACGCCGAATACACCGACGCCCCCGCCTCCGACACTGTCACCTTCGTCAGCGACAGCTCCGGGTGCCGGCGGATGAGGTCCTCGGCGAGCTTGTCGGTCTCCCGGGAGGCCGTCCCGTTCCCGATCGAGATCAGGTCGACGCGGTGCTCCCGGGCGAGCCGGGCCAGGGTGGTGATCGACTCGTCCCACCGCCGTGCCGGGACGTGCGGATGAATGGTGTCGGTGGCGACCACCTTGCCGGTCGGGTCGACCACGGCGACCTTCACTCCGGTGCGGTACCCCGGGTCGAGACCCATGGTCGCCCGGGTCCCGGCCGGCGCCGCGAGCAGCAGGTCACGCAGGTTCGCCGCGAACACCCGCACGGCGGTGTCCTCGGCGGCCGTCCACAGCCGCATCCGCAGATCGACGCCGAGGTGCACAAGGATGCGGGTGCGCCAGGCCCAGCGGACCGTGTCGAGGAGCCACCGGTCCGCCGGCCGGCCCGCGTCGGAGATCCCGAACGTCTCGGCGATCCGCGTCTCGTAGTCGGTCGGCCCGGGCGGCGGGGCGGCGTCCGGCTCCGCCGGCACGCCCGGTTCGAGGGCCAGGTCGAGAATCTCCTCCTTCTCCCCCCGGAACGCCGCGAGGATGCGGTGCGACGGCAACGAGGTGAACGGCTCGGAGAAGTCGAAGTAGTCCGAGAACTTCGCCCCCGCCTCCTCCTTACCCTCCCGGACCCGGGAGACCAGGACACCACGCGACCACATTCGCTCGCGCAGCGTGCCGATCAGGTCAGCGTCCTCGGCGAACCGTTCGACGAGGATCGCCCGCGCCCCCTCCAGCGCGGCACCCGCGTCGGCCACGCCCTTCTCCGGATCGACGTAGGCCGTCGCTGTGGCGTACGGGTCGAGCGAGGGGTCGCCCAGCAGGCTCTCCGCCAGCGGTTCGAGGCCGGCCTCCCGGGCGATCTGCGCCCTGGTCCGCCGCTTCGGCTTGAAGGGCAGGTAGATGTCCTCCAACCGGGCCTTGGAGTCGGCGGCGAGGATCTGCGCCTCCAGGGCGTCGTCCAGCTTGCCCTGCGACCGGATCGACTCGAGGATCGCGCCGCGCCGATCCTCTAGCTCCCGCAGGTAACGCAGCCGTTCCTCCAGCGTGCGCAGCTGCGTGTCGTCGAGGGTGCCGGTCGCCTCCTTGCGGTAGCGGGCGATGAAGGGCACGGTGGCACCACCGTCGAGCAGGTCGACCGCCGCCGTCACCTGCCCCTGGCGCACGCCGAGCTCCTCGGCGATCCGCTGATGGATGGACTGCTGCGGGACAGATGTCGTCGTCACAATCCCTGATCCGCCTTCTCGTCGATCTTCGGTCGCCGGGCCGGGGGCCGGCCGCGTCGTCGTCGCTCGGGCGCCGTGCGGTGAGACCCGCGCCGACGCTCTGACTGCGAGACTACGGGTGATCACGCGGTTTTCCGCCCGCGGGCGGCGGTCCCGGCGCGGGTTCCCGCGTTCCCGCAGCCTCCTGGTTTCGAGCGCAGGCCTCCTGGTCTCGGGCATCGTCCCCGCGTGGCGCGGTTACGGCGGCGACCGGCCCGGCCCGGCGTGGCCCGCCTGGCCGGAGAACCGGTTCCGGGGTGGCCGGGTCGTTTCTGCTACCAGCTCTGATGAGCTGGGCGGTCTGATTGTGTTGCGGTGTATATCCCATTGGTTCGGCATGACCTACGATGTGCCCGTGCACACTGGGGACGGGGCTGCCGGCGCGGGCCGCGTGTATTCTCGGCATTCCGCCGCCGAGGTCGCGGTGAGTGGCCGGACGGGCTCCCGTGGGGGCGACCCGCGCTTTGCCGCGTCGGGCCGCGAGGTGAGCCGCGGGAGTACCCTGGGCTCCATCTGTGGCCCGATCGCCGGTGGAAGTGGGCTCGACGGGATTCGCCACGAGGCTTTCCTGTATCAGGGCGACGCCGGTTTCCTCAGCGCAACGCACGATTTCGTGCTCGCCGGGCTCGCGGCCGACGAGGCCGTCCTGGTCGCCGTGACACAGGCGGATACGCCAGTTACGCGCCGCCCTCGGTCGGGCCGCGCAGCGCGTCTCTTTTCTCGACATGGCCGAGCTCGGTCGTAATCCGGCCCGGATTATTTCGGCCTGGCAGGATTTTCTGGACCTCGGTGTCGAACGCGGTCGGCTGGTACGGGGGATCGGCGAGCCGATATGGCTGGACCGGTCCGGCCCGGAGCGGCGAGCATGCATGCTGCACGAGGCGTTGCTCAACGAGGCGTTCGCCGCGCCGCCGGCGTGGCGGCTGCGGTGCCTCTATGCTGTGGGCCGGATCGACTCGCCGCTCGTCGACGAGATCTGGCGCACCCATCCCGTGGTGGTGGAGGGCGGGCTGGGCCGGGTCAGTTCCCGGTATCGATCGCCCGGGTCCGTCGTCGGGGGTCCGGGCCCCGACCCACTGGCCGAGGCCCTGCCGGACCTCGGCGTTCCCCGCATCAAGTTTGCCTTCGGCCCGCACGACCTGGGGCATGTCCGCGCCGAGATGACCCGGGTCGCCTTGGCCCGGGGCCTGGGCGCCGAGCGGACCGGCGAGTTCGAGCTGGCCGTGCACGAGGTCGCCACGAACAGCGTGCACCACGGCGGGGGCCATGGAGTGGTCCGCATCTGGACGGACGACGCCTGCCTGATCTGCGAGGTCCGCGACGGCGGCCGGCTGTACGACCGGTTGGCCGGACGCCGCCGCCCGGACCTGTCCCTGGGCGGCGGCCGCGGGCTGTGGCTCGTCAACCAGTTGTGCGATCTCGTCCAGCTCCGGTCGACCTGGGTTGGCACGACCGTGCGGATGTATATGTACGTCTAAGGAGTCGAAATGAAATAACTTGCGCGTTTCGAACCCTCCACAGGCCTGTGACCTGCGATGATGCTCTCGATCACGTATTTGTTACTTCATTACGTCCCCTAACAGGCTTCGCCCCAGCCCGGCCAAGGATTTTCGGAAAGGTCAAAACTTGCCGGAAAGGTCAGGGCCTGCCAGAAAAGTTGTTGTCCCATTTCGAGCCGGCAGTGGGCTTGGCCACGGGCACGTTGAGCGCCCCCATGGACGCGAGACGGGTCCGCTGCGCGACGGACTCGTCCGCGGACAGTTCGTCCGGCGGCCCCACGTTTACCGGAACGGGAAGCAGGCCCGGCCGCGCCAGGATCTTGGTGGCGACGGAGGGGGAATGCGCCCCTGCCTTGCCGGTCTCGGTCTCGACCGAGCCCGAGGCGCCATGGGCGGCCTTATCGTCACGACCGTCGATCATCCGCCCCGCCTCGACGGGCGCGACCACGGGTTCCTCATCAATCGCGGGGTCGCGGCGAGCGGCGCCGTTCGGATCGATCTCGACCGCCGGATCGGCCGGCTCACCGGCGGGCGGGCGCGGGACCGGGGCGGAGCGGTCCGCCGACCCGGCCGACCCGATCGGGTCCGGCTCGCCGGCCGTGTCCGGTGGGCCGGGCAGGCTCGGTGGGCCGGCGGGCAGGCTTGGCGGGCCGGGCAGGTTCGGTGGCGGCGGGGCCGACGCGGGAAGCATGGTGGAGAGATCGTCGAGGAACAGGTCATCGAGCTCGGCAGCAGCGATCCTGACGGCGACCGAGTCCCACGCGGGTAGCCTGGGCGACCCGGCCGGCCTGGCCTCGAGGCCAGGCACCCGCCCCGGCGGTAGCGGAGGTGGTTCCGTGACCACGCTGTCCGCGTCTCCTCGCACGGTGACCGCGTCCGGCCCGAGGGTGTCTGTTCCCGCGGCGGCGTCCGTTCCCGCGGCCGCGAAGGCGGACCTGGTGAACGCGGGGATGGTCGGCGCCAGATCATCCGCTAGCCGAGGGCTCGCTTTGTTCCCCCGGCGCAGGATCGCGGACAGCGGATTTCGCGGGGCCGACGGGGACGCCTGGGAACCTGGCGCTGGCGCGGCCGACTCCCTGATGTGGTCACTGAGGAAGATCGGGATCGCGGCCAGGGTCAACCAGTTCCGGGTCAGTTCCGCCGCCGCTGCCCGGGCGAGTTCCACCGCGAAGATCTCGGCGGACCGCGGCCGTTCGGACGGATCCTTCGCGAGGGTGCGCGCGACCGCCTCGCGGATCCGCGGTGGCACACTATGCGGTGGCACACTATACGGCAGGGCCGGTGTGGCTTCGAGGTGCAGGCGGCCCAGTTCCGCGACTCCGATTCCGCGTGTGTCGAAGGCCGGGCGACCGGCCAGGAGCTCGAACATGACCAGTCCGAGCGAGTACAGGTCCATGGTCGGGCCGAGTGGCTTTCCCAGCCATTGCTCCGGGGCCATGTAACGCGGCGTGCCAGCGAAGTTGTCGGTCCTGGCGGTGCCGTCCTCGGTCATCCTGGCGATGCCGAAGTCCGTCATCTTCGGCATCCCGCTCTCGGCGAACAGCACATTCTCCGGCTTGACGTCCCGATGCAGGATTCCCGCGCTGTGCGCGGCATCGAGTGCGCCGGCGAGCGCCAGGCCCAGGGCACATGCCGTCTCGATCCGCAGCATCCTGTGCCGGAGGATCTGGCCCAGTGTGCCGCCCGCGAGCAGCTCCATGACGATGGCCACGCCGTTGTCGGCCTCGACGTAGTCGTAGACCTGCACGACGTGCGGGTGGTCGAGGGCGGCGAGCATGCGCGCCTCGCTGTCGAAACTTTCAGTGCTGGATCGGTCACCTTGGATGACCTTGATTGCCACCTCCCGGTCAAGTCGCCGATGCCGAGCCGCGATGACCAGGCCGGAACCGCCTTGGCCGAGGACCGTACCGATCTCATAAGCTGGCAAAGCCGTGCCCAGCCAGTCCCCGATGAAGATCAATCTAACCCCAGTCGTGCTCCGCTTCCCCCTGGCATCGATTATTCTAATCGGACCTCGATCAACCACTGTGGTCGTTGCGGCTGTTCGGGCAGGGGGAGAGCGGACGGATGCGCGAGGGACCTGGTCGGCGCGCCAAAATCTTCATTAGTTACGCTCGGCGCGATCGAGCCTGGGCGGAATGGATTGCCTGGCAGCTCGAACACATCGAGACGAATCCGTTCGCCGTCGAACTCGACGTGTGGGACTGGGCCGCGGGGCGCAACTTCGTCGCGGCGATGAGCAGTGCGCTCGGCCAGGCCGATCATGTCGTCGCGGTCCTGTCCCAGGCTTATCTCGAATCCGGGGATTACGCCATCGAACAGTGGGCCGACGCGCTCGTCCAAGACGACGGGAAACGCGACCGGCTGATTCCGGTGCGTATCGAGCCGATGTGTTCCCCACCCCTGCTGCGGGCCAGAATCCAGGCCGATCTGTCGGGCGTCGACGAGGCCACGGCCCGGCAACGGCTGTTCGAGGCCGTGCGCGGTCCGCAGCGCCCCACGGCGGCGCCCGATTTTCCTGGTCCGATCGCCCCGCCGGGGGGTGCCGAGGCCGAGGATGTCTCCACCGGACCGCGCCTGCCCGGCGCGTTGCCGCCGATCTGGAACATCCCACCGGCGAACCCGGACTTCATCGGCCGGGACCACGTGCTCGTCGAACTGCGTGAGCGGTTGCTCTCGGGCGGCACGGCGATGATCCAGGCGCTGCACGGCCTGGGCGGGGTGGGAAAATCCCAGCTTGCCATCGAG
>NZ_CDWRCK010000091.1:0-1759 GCF_977927595.1 Frankia sp. CcWB3 | reverse complement strand
GGTTCGAAACGCGCAAGTTATTTCATTTCGACTCCTATGACATCGTGTGGTGGGTCTCCGCCGAACAGCCGACCTTTCTCCAGAAGCAGCTTGGCGATCTGGCCCTTCAGCTCGGCAGCCAGGCAGAGCCGGCGCCGGGCGAAGGGGCCCTCGCCCTGGTGAATCGGCTGAGCGCGCGGCGCCGTTGGCTGCTCATTCTTGACAACCTGCCCGGCCCGATGGAGCCGGCTTCCTATCGCGCCGACGGGCGTGGCCACGTCATCATTACCTCCCGCAATCCAGCTTTCCAGGATTCGGCCGGCCGAATCGAGGTCGGCCTGTTCGAGCGGGCGGAGTCCATCAAACTGTTGCGCGCCCGGGACGCTTCGCTGAGCGTGGCGGACGCTGACCTCCTCAGCGAGACGCTGGGTGATCTCCCACTCGTACTCGCGCAGGCCGGTTCCTGGCTGGCGGAGACCGGAATGAGTATCGAGGAGTATCTCGGACTGCTGACCACGCATACTCAGTTGATACTGAGTGAGGGGCGGGCACTGCACTATCCGCAATCCTTCGCGGCGAGCTGGAGAGTAGCCATCGAACGGTTGGAACGGGAGAACCCGGCCGCCGTTCACCTGCTCCGGCTCGCCGCGTTTCTGGGCCCCGATCCGCTGCCGCTGACCTTCATCTCCAAGGCGGTCACGGCCACGAGCGAGCAGCCCGACGACGATCGGGCCGGCGATGCCGACCCGATCGTTTTTCATCGGACCGTCGCGCATCTGCGCCGCTATGGTATTGCCCGGGTATCCGGCCGGGCGATCCAGTTGCACCGCCTTGTGCAGGCGGTTCTGCGGGACCAGGTCGAGCCGATCGAACGACCGGTGCTCCGGGAGCGAGCCTGGGAGCTACTCGCCGCGACCGACCCCGGCAATCCGGATGACCCGGCCAACTGGTCGTACTACGCCGACGTGCTGCCGCATCTGCTGTCGGCCGATCATATCGCCGTCGACAGTCCGGGTAGCCGGGCCCTCGTCATGAACGCCGTCTGGTATCTCGCCGCACACGGGAACTACAAGAGCGTTCACCGGATCGCGCAGCAGGCCTATGGGGACGTAATGAAGTAACAAATACGTGATCGAGAGCATCATCGCAGGTCACAGGCCTGTGGAGGGTTCGAAACGCGCAAGTTATTTCATTTCGACTCCTATCTGCGTTGGCGTGTGCTGCTCGACCCGGATGATTATCATCAGGCCTGGGTGCGCAATCAGCTGGCCAAAGTGGAGCGTTCCATCGGCGAATTCCCGGCCGCCAGGGTTTTCGATGAGGAGGCTCTGGAGCTTTGCCGGCGCACGCTGGGCGACGACCACTCGGACACCCTCGTCTCGGCGAACAACCTCGCCGTCGACCTCAGCGGAGCCGGTCAGCATTCCGAGGCTCGGGAGCTCGACGAGGATACCTGGGAACGGCGTAAGCGGATCCTCGGCGAGTCACATCCGCAGACGCTCGGGTCCGCCAACAACCTCGTCGCGGACCTTGCCGCACTCGGCGAGTACGAGCGTGCCTTCTGGCTCTCAGTCGAAACATTGGATCGTTGCGAGCGATCGCTGGGAAACGACCATCCACTCACGCTCGCGACAGCCGCGAACCAAGCATATGTCCTGAGCGCGGTCGGCCAGCACGAGGACGCCCGCCTGCTGGAGGAGGACACCCTCGGCCGCCGGCGCAAGGTGCTGGGCGAGGATCATCCGTTGGATCTGGATCTGGATCTGGATCTGTCGCTGAT
>NZ_CDWRCK010000090.1:0-14911 GCF_977927595.1 Frankia sp. CcWB3 | reverse complement strand
TGCCCCGATGAACTTCCCAAACAGGCCCTAATAGGGCCTATCCTGGTCGACGATGCGGGCCAACATCGACAACAGGGCGGTCTGTTCCTCCTCGGACAGCGGCGCCAGCAGCTTGTCGTTCATCTGGTCGATGCGGTCCGCCACCTGGCCGTGGGTCGACTCTCCCCGCTTGGTCAGCCGCAGGACATTGCGCCGGCCATCACGCGGGTCACGGACCCGGCGGATGAGCCCACGCTGCACGAGCCTCGCCACCACATCGGCCACCGTCGACCGATCCAGGGAGGCTCGTTCTCCGAGCGTGCGCTGATCAATATCGGGATCAGCGAGCAGGCTGTTGAGGACCACGAACTGCGGAGGCGTCGTCTCGGTTGAGACGGTGGTGGTCCAGAGCTGATAGGTCACCTGCTGGAGCCGGCGGGCCAGCTGGCCGGGATGGCTGGACAGGTCGACCACGCCGTGGCCGCCCGGGGCGACCGGCCGCGAGGTCAGGGTGGCCGGCCCAGTGGCGCGTGGTCCAGGGAGACGTTCGCCGGAGTTCTCCGGTGCGGCTGTTTCCCCTCCGAGGGCCCTGGCCAACTGGTCGGATCGTGTGCGCGTGTTCAGGGTTCGCTTCCAATCCGGTGTCGAAGTAGGCGGGCGACAGGTTTGCCGCGAAGGTCATCATCGCTCATGTCGACGCTCGGTGTCGTCAAGCTGTGAGATTCAGGTGCCTATCAGGCGTCGAAGTGGTAACTCTTGTGGCATGTAGTGAAATTATAACTACGGATAGCCGGACACCCCCATGCTTCTGTAGTAGTCTTGTCACCACTTTGAGGTAGTCATTTAGGGGTGTCGCAATCGCGACAGCTACCTGCCGCCCGACTTCGGTGGGGTACGCGAGGTGCGTCGCGTGGTTCCCGCGGGTACGGGCAGCGGTATGGAGGATGCGCCCAGAGGCCTACGGGAGAGTCTGAAACGCGTGGCTGTGACCCTGAAGGAGGCGGGCATCCCGTTCGCTCTCGGGGGCAGCTACGCCTGCTGGGCCCGGGGCGGCCCCGAGCCGGTCCACGACGTCGATTTCATGCTGCGCGAGGACGACGTGCCGCGGGCGGTCGAGGTGCTCGCGAACGCCGGCCTGCGCCCGGTCGACTCACCCGAGGACTGGCTCACCAAGGTGTTTGACGGCGAGGTGCTGGTCGATCTCATCCACCATCCGGTGGGTCGGGCGGTGACCCAGCAGATGCTGGAGCGGTCCAGCGAGATGTCGGTGGACTCGGTGCGCATGCCCGTGCTGGATGCCACCGACTGGTTTGAGATGACCCTGCTGGCCCTGGAGGAACGGTACTGTGATCTCGCTCGCGTGATACCGATGATCAGAGCGATGCGGGAGCAGGTCGACTGGGATCAGGTGCGTCGCGCGACGGCCACTTCCCCCTTCGCCGAGGCGGCCCTGCTCGTGGCCACCCGGCTCAACCTGATCCCGGCCGCCGGTCGTGCGGTGTCGGCCGAAGGTGCTCCGTCGGCCGGGGGCACCCCCACGGGTTCACGTCCGCACGGCCCGTTGGTGCCAGCGGGTGGGGCGGTGCCAGCGGGTGGGGCGGAGCAGGCCGGGACCGCGAAGCGGGTCGCCGACACCGCCGGGTACGGGGTACTGGACCTCACTGAGGCCGATGAGTACCTCGCCGGTGACCTGCACGAACGCCTCGCCGAGGATCCGAGGGTGGCCGAGCTCGGGCTGGAGGTGGTGGTGGATGGCCAGCAGATCCTGGTCGAGGGCGAGGTCGCCACGGACGCCCGCCGCCGGGCCGTCGCGGATGTGCTCGCCGAGGCGCTTCCCGGACGCCTGGTGAGTAACGAGGTCACCATCGCGGATCGGGGGATGCCGACCGAGGCACCGCCGAACGTGGAGACCATCTCATGATCAGAATTGCCGCCGTCGGCGACATCCACCTGGGCGTGGACAGCCGCGGAACCTTCGCACCCCTGCTGCGTGGACTTGCCGGTCGGGCGGACGTGCTGCTGCTGGCCGGTGATCTCACTCAGCGGGGGCTGCCGGCCGAGGCCGAGATCGTCGCGGCCGAGGTGGCGGACGCCGGGGTGCCCGTCGTCGCCGTCCTGGGTAATCACGACTACCACGGCGGTGCCGAGAACGAAATCACCGAAATGCTGGCCGACGCTGGCGTGACCGTCCTCGAAGGCTGCGGCACGGTCCTCGACATCGACGGCCGCCGTCTCGGAATCGCCGGCGTCAAGGGATTCGGCGGGGGGTTCGCCGGGGCCAGCGGAAGCGACTTCGGCGAACCATTGATGAAGGCTTTCATCCGGCACACGAAGGACGCCGGATCCCGGCTGCGTGGCGCGCTGGAAAGTCTGGATTGCGAAGTCCGCGTAGCTTTGATGCACTATGCCCCGGTACCAGACACGCTCATCGGCGAGCGAACCGAGATCTTCCCGTTTCTCGGCAGCTACCACCTTGCCGAGGCGGTGGACGCGGGAGCCGCCTGCCTTGCGCTGCACGGTCACGCCCATGCCGGTTCGGAGCACGGGACGACGGCCGGTGGGGTGCCGGTCCGCAACGTGGCCCGGCCGGTGATCCGGAAAGCCTATGCGCTCTACGGGGTGGGCGAGATGGCCACCACCGGGCGCCCGGGCCCGGACCGCGCGGGCCTACATCGCTCGGCTGGCGCCGCCAGCCCGGCCGCCGTCCCGGCCGCCGGGACGCCCCGCTCCGCGGCGGACAGCCCCTCGACGCTATCCCGCCCCAGTTAGCTATCCCGCCCCGGGTAGCCGTACCCGGACCTCACCATCGGAGATCCACACATCGAACCGCGGCTGGGGCGCGGTCGCGGGACCATGCACCACCGCGCCGTCCGCCACCCGGAAGGTGCTGCCGTGCCAGGGGCAGCGCAGGCAGGTGAAGCCGTCTCTTCGGATGATCTCTCCCTTGTGCAGTGGTCCGGACAGGTGGCTGCACCGGCCGGCCAGTACGTCGACGTGGTCTCCTTTCCGGAGGAGGACGACCGGCACATCCCGCAACAGCCGCACCTCGGGTCGGCCGTCCGCCAGTTCGTCCAGAAGGGCGAGCGGATGCCAACCGGGCGGCAGCAGGTGGGGTACCTCCTCGGCGTGGTTGACCCCCGACGCCTGCCGGTAAGCCAGATGACCGCCGAGGTAGGCCGACGTGCTGGCCGCGGCGAGGCCGAGCAGCGCGAGACGACGGCCGAGGCGGCTGTTGCCACGCGACCGGATGCCGAGCGAGGCGGCGTAGCAGCAGGCCGCCAGACTGTTCGTCGCGGCGTGCGCCACCCCGACCCGCAGCTGGCGCTCATGCAGCTCAGAGTAGTCGGCGAGGCCGGCGGCGGCGGCCGAGACCGCTGCGAGCAACCCCGTGGCGATCAGCACCCGGGCCGCCCGTTCGGACTCCTCGTGACGTCCCGCGAGCAGGTCCACGATCCCCGCGGAGATCCAGGTTCCGATGGGGAGTTGGGCGAGCGCCGGATGCAGCGGGTGGCCGAGCGGCACGCCGTGCAGGGTGTCCCGGATGGCGCCGTCGTGCAGGGAGCGGCGGACCATGTCACGGATCTTTACTGCCACCGGGTCGAGAGCTTCGGCCCGCTCCAGGCGTTCGGCGGGTCCGACCAACACGTTGTGGGGTATCCGCACCATGGATGCCGGTGTTCCCGCCCATCGCTGGCCGTGAACATCTGCTGGCCGTGAACATCTGCTGGCCGGAGATGCCGGGTGGCCTGATCGCGGGTTTGCTTCGTCCGTCAGCGCGCACCACTGAAACAGCGGAAAGGAACGAGAACATGGCAGTGGATCGCGGAAGCACCAAGCACGGCCCTATGCGCGACGACATCATGGCGCACGAGGTCGAGGGGCTCGTGCGGGCCGGGCGGGACACGCGGGCGGAGGAATGGCGCTCCGCTGAACCGTTCCCCGAGGAAGCGACCGGTGGCCCGCAGAACCTGGATGCCGCTGGGTCGCGGGTCGGTGCGCCGGCCGGGATGACGCCGGTGGACGTCGAGGAACGCTCCGAGCTCGCCCGCTGGCTCGGCCGGGCGGTCTTCCCCGCCAATCGTGACGAGATCATGGATCATCTACGTCATCAGCACGCCCCGGACCGGGTGGTTGACGAGGTCGCCGGTGCGCCGCCCGACATCCAGTTCACCTCGTTGGGCGCGCTGTGGCGGGTACTGCGACCCGGCCCTCCCCACGTGGAGTCACGGCGCCACTGAATCCGTCCGATGACCCGTAATATGATCAACATCATGAAGTAGTCGGTATGACGCCGTAGCCGGCGGGGTATAGAAACACCCGTGGGTGGCGGGCTCGCCGCGAGCGTTCTGCTGCTCGTCGGCTTCGCGATGATCGGAGCCTTCAACGTTTTTGCCTTCGGTGCCCTCGCCGGCTTGTGGGCGCTGGGTATCGCATGGATCATGGTGCTCGGCCCGCGGGCCATCGATCGCCGGGTCGTCCGCGCTCGGCTGCGGGGGGTGCTGCGGGGGTGCGGGAGGCGTGGCGGAGACGACGGTGGCCCGGTGCCTTGTTCCCGTGGGCCCGGGACTGCGTGACACGCCGGTGGCCTGGGTAGGACACGCCCATGGGTACGAGTGGGTTCGGCTATGGCGACCAACGACCCGGATCAGGTGATCTGCTGCAGACCCTCGTCGCCGGTCTGGATCAGACCGAGCGGGAAGATACCCTGCGGCTGTTGCGACGGCGGCTGGTGGAGGACCGGGCCGCCGCGTGCGGCGGCCAGCGGGACCGTCAGGTGGATGTCGGCCCGCGGACCCGGGCGGCGCGTGGGCCGACGAAATCGCAGGCCGCGGGCATCCATCGCCACCGCGGGTGAGCCACCCCGGGTGAGCCACCCCGGATGAACGGGGGCGTCAGGGCGAACGGTGGCGTCAGCCGCAGCAGCCACCGCCGCAGCACGCGCCCCCGCCGGCGGACGGCGCGGCCGTGGCCGGAGCCGGCGTGGCCGAGCCGCGGCTGACGGCGATCGCAGAGAAGATCCGCGAGGTCTCGGTGTGTCCGGAGGGGCAGCTCACCGCGCTGTCCGGCACGGACCCGTGCATGCTGCGGCGGACCTCGAACGATGCGTCACATACCCGGCAGCGGTAGTCATAGGCAGGCACGGCACCAGGATAGGCGGCCGTCGTGAGGCGAGCGTCGGATTCGGCGGGTGGCGAGAACGGGTGAGCGGGAGAAGGCCCGACGTAGGCTGGCTGTATGCAGCCGCCGGAGGGCCCGCAGCTGGTCGTCGAGGTTGTCCGGGGGCTGCGCAGCGGTGCGCCGTTCGTGGAGAGTTGCCATCACGGCACCGTCATCGGCCTCGGTCGGGACGGGGACGGTGCGCTCATCGTCGGCGTGCCCGACCACCCGATCTTCCCCCGGTCGGCGGTCAAGCCCCTTCAGGCCGCCGCGATGCTTCGTGCCGGGCTGGACGGCATCTTCCTGAGCCGGGAGATCCCCGGTGACCTGCTTGCCATTGTGTCGAGTTCCCACAGCGGCGAGCCGGTGCATCTCGCGCGGGTGCTGGAGATCCTCTCGGTGGCGGGCGTCTCCATCGACACCCTGCGCTGTCCCGCCGATCTTCCGTTGGGCCCGGCCGCGGCTCAGGCGCACCTTCGCTCCGGGGGCCGCGCGGAGCCGGTGCTGATGAACTGCTCCGGCAAGCATGCGGGGATGATCGCCTGCTGCGTAGCGGCCGGCTGGCCGATCGAGAACTACACCGATCCCGATCATCCGTTGCAGCAGGTGATCCGGCGCACGATCGAGGAGCTGGCCGGCGAGGAGATCGTCGCGACCAGCGTGGACGGGTGCGGGGCCCCATTGTTCGCGTTCTCGCTCACGGGCCTGGCCCGCGGACTGCGGGCGATGGTCCGGGCTGCGCCGGGCAGCCCCGAGTGGCGGGTCATCAACGCCATGCGGGCGCATCCCGAGCTGATCGGGGGTGTCGGCCGGTCCGACACCGACCTGATGCGGGCGGTACCCGGCGTCGTCGCGAAGAACGGCGCCGAGGGTGTCACGGTGGTGGCGACGCCCGAGGGTCACGTGGTCGCGGTCAAGATCGCGGATGGGAGCGGGCGGCCCGGCATCCCGGTCGCGCTGGCCGTGCTGACCCGCCTGGGTGCTCTTCCCGGTCCGGACGCCCCCGGGCACCTGGAGCTCGACTTCGCTCAGCTCGCCGTGCTCGGGGCGCCCACGGTGCTCGGCGGCGGGCGCCCGGCCGGTTCCCTACGCGTGCGGCTACCGGTCTGACCCGATCGAAGGCCGGTGACGAACCACCGGCCGCCGGGATGGGTGCGGCGGGCGGCCACGCGGTAGGTATGCCGGATCTGCTCGGCGGTGGCGCTGGGCGGCACGTCCAGCACCTCGTACAGCGAGCGTTGCACGCGCACGGGGTGTCTCCTGCCATTGCCGACCACCCGACCGGGCGACTGCGAGCCCGGTGTCATGGCGAAAGTACCTACACATGACCAGAATGGGCCTTGGGCGGCCCGGGGGGGCGAGCGAGAGTCCGGAGGCCGGGACAGCACGCAAAGTAGGATTTTCTGTGCATTGCGGCTCTTGGCTCCCAGAATCGTCTTGTCGGTCATGCCGGCCTTGTTCCGGTTCGGCCGACGGTGCGCTCGGGGCGCAGCGTGCGTGCCAGGGTGGGACAGGATGGGTGGATGGGGCAACGGCAGAACTCGGAGATCGTCACCGAGGTCGCGTCGCTGGTACAGGATCCGGACATCGCCGAGCGGCTGACCGTGACCGGGCCCGCCGACGTCCTTCCCAGCCTCTACCGGGTGACGATGATGGCGGCCGCGTCGGTGGCGGCCGCGGCTGTCGGGGCCAGCCGCCTGCTCGCGGCCCGCGGCGGCGGGGCCCCGCCGGAGGTCACCGTGGACACCCGTCACGCGAGCGCGGTCTTCCGCAGCGAACGGTACCTGCGGATGGCCGGCAAGCCACCGCCGAGCCCGTGGGACGCGATCTCCGGGTATTACCGCACCGGGGACGACCGGTGGATCCAGCTGCACTGTAACTTCCCGCACCACCGCAACGGGATCCTGGATCTTCTTGGGACGCCGGGCGAGCGCGCCGCCGTCGAACGGGTCATCCGCCGTTTCGAGGCCGAGCCGCTGGAACTCGAGCTGCACGCCATGGGTCTGTGCGCCAGCATGGCCCGCAGCGAGCGGGAATGGCGCGAGCACAGGCAGGCCCGGGCGGTCGACGAGCTTCCCCTCGTCGAGGTGCGCCGGCTCGGCGACGGCCCGGTGCTCGCCGCGCCCCTGGCCGAGACGCCGGCCGCGGGTCTGCGGGTGCTCGACCTGACCCGGGTCATCGCCGGTCCCGTCGCCGGTCGCACGCTGGCCGCCTACGGAGCCGACGTCCTGCGAGTCGGCGCTGCCCACCTGCCGGAGGTGCACACGGTGCTCGTCGACACCGGGTTCGGCAAGCGCAACGCCTTCCTCAACCTGCGGGTGGCCGCGGACGCCCGCCGGCTGCGCGAGCTGATCGCCTCGGCGGACGTGGTGCTCCAGGCCTACCGGCCGATGGCCCTCGACCGGCTCGGCTTCGGCCCGGAGGCGGTCGCCAGGATCCGGCCGGGCATCGTCTGCGCGACCATCACCGCGTACGGACGGCAGGGCCCCTGGAGCGGTCTGCGCGGGTTCGACAGTCTGGTCCAGACCGCGTCCGGCATCGCGACCGCCGCCGCGGCGGTGACCGGGTCCGACCGCCCCGGGCCGCTGCCGGCACAGGCCCTCGATCACGCGACCGGCTACCTCACCGTCTACGGGGTGCTGGACGCGCTGGCGCGCCGGGCGACCGAGGGGGGCAGCTGGCACGTCGGTGTGTCCCTGGCCCGGACCGGTCGTTGGCTGCAGGGGCTGGGACACCACGACACGCTCGCGCTCTCCGACCCGACCCGACCCGACCCGGGAGGATGTCGAGGAGTTCTGCGCCACGATGAACAGCGAGTTCGGACCCCTGTCGTACATCCGCCCGGCCGCCACTGTGGCCGGCGTCGCGCCGAGCTGGATCTCCCCGCCGGCACAGCTGGGCACCAGCCCGGCGGTCTGGGCATAGCCATGCTGAGGTGCTGGGTTCCGCGGGATCGCGTCGGCGTGTCCACCGTGCGCCGGCCCGCCCATCCGGGGGGGGGTGCGAATTGATGCTGGTCAGCCCGTCATCCTCTAGGCGGTGGCGCACCGGCTCGCGGGCCGGGCGCATCGGGGTGACTGGGTCGGGGTGATTGGGCCGGGCCACGGCATCGGAGTCGGGTCCGGCGGGACCGGAGGAGGAATTGCATGGGTAGGCGCCCGCTCCTGGGAGTGATAGCCCTTGCCGCGACCGTGGCGTTGACCGCGGTGGCCTGTGGGAGTGACAGTGGTTCGTCCTCGAACGGGAAGCAGACCATCACGATCGGCTTCCAGGGAGTTCTCTCGGGCGACAGCCAGCAGCTCGGTCTGAACGCCCTCTACGGCGTCCGGACGGCGATCGCCGAGGTCAACGCGGATGCGAGCGCGCCGTTCCAGCTCAAGCTCGCCGAGTCCGACGACGGTGGCTCGCCGGATCAGGGCCCGACGGCCGCCCAGAAGCTGATCGATGACTCCAAGGTCGTCGCGGTAGTCGGCCCGATGTTCTCCGGCGCGACCAAGGCGAGCGAGCCGGCCTACACCCAGGCCGGACTGCTGTCGGTGAGCCCGTCGGCGACGAACCCCGCGCTCACTACCCTGGGCTTCAAGACCTTCTACCGGGTCATCGCCCCGGACACCGTGCAGGGCAAGGCCGCGGCCGACTACATCGCCACGGTGCTCAAGGCGACGAAGGTGTACTCGCTGGACGACAAGAGCGAGTACGGCACGGGCCTGTCGGGTGCGCTGGAGGCCGAGCTCAAGGCCAAGGGCGTCAACGTGACCCACGACGGCATCAACCCGACCAAGGACTACACGTCCGAGGCAACGAAGATCATTGCTGCCGCGCCCGAGGTCCTCTACTACTCCGGCTACTACCCCGAGTTCGCGCTGCTGTCGAAGGCGCTGAAGAGCAAGGGCTTCACCAGAAAGATCATCAGTGGTGACGGCTCGCTCGACCCGCAGTACGTCGCGCAGGCCGGGGCCGCCGCGGCCGAGGGTGCCTACCTCACCTGCCCCTGCGGCGACGCCAACACCGACCCGAAGGCCGCGTCCTTCGTCGCGTCCTACAAGAAGGTCAACAACGGGGCGAAGCCCGGCACCTATTCCGGTGAGGCCTACGACGCCACGCTCGCCCTCGCGGACGTCTTCAAGAAGCTCGGCAAGGACGTCACCCGGGAGTCCGTGGCCGGCGCGTTCGGTTCCGTGAACTTCCCCGGCATCACGAAGACCGTGGCGTTCGAGCCGAATGGCGAGGTCAAGGGCTCCAACGTGTTCGTCTACCAGGTCAAGGGCGGACAGATCACCGTTCTCGGCAACATCGCGGACCTGGTCAAGTCCTGATGTCGGTGCGGGCGGTGGCCGGGGGTGGGACGTCCGGCCACCGCTTCGCCTGGTGGTGAACGAGGCACACGGATGGGTTTCCTCGACCAGTTCTGGCAGCTGACCGTCGACGGTCTGACGGTCGGCTCCCTGTACGCGGTCATCGCGCTCGGGTACACCCTCGTCTACGGAGTCCTCCAGCTCATCAACTTCGCGCACAGCGAGGTCTTCATGCTGGGATCCTTCGGCGGGCTGTTTGCCGCCCGCGCCCTGCTGCCCGGGGACGGCTCGGTCCCGGGCGGCCTCGAATCGGTGGGCCTGGTGACCATGGGTCTCGGCGCCGGCGCGATCTGCGGCGGGCTCGCCGCCTTCACGCTCGAACGGGTGGCGTACCGGCCGCTGCGGCGCCGTTCCGCCCCCCGGCTGGCCTACCTCATCAGCGCCATCGGGGCCTCGCTGTTCGCGGTGAACCTCGCCGGCAAGGAGTTCGGCCGGCAGAACGTGGCCCTGCCCAACCTGTTCACCGACGGAACGGTGTTCACGCTGTTCGGAGCGGGCGTCTCCACCCAGTCGCTGGTCATCTTCGCGGTCGCGATCGCGATGCTGGTCGGACTGGACCGGCTGGTCACGGGGACCCGGCTCGGGCAGGGCATCCGCGCGGTGGCCCAGGACGCCGACACCGCGGTTCTCATGGGCGTGAACGTCGAACGCATCATCATCGTCACGTTCGTGCTCGGCGGCCTGCTGGCCGGAGCCGGCGGCTTCCTGTACGCGATGACGTTCAACGCCTCGTACAGCATGGGGTTCGTCCCCGGAGCGAAGGCGTTCACCGCCGCGGTCCTCGGCGGCATCGGCAACGTGCGCGGGGCGATGCTCGGCGGCCTGCTCCTCGGATTGGTGGAAAGCTACGGCGGATACATCTTCCAGGCGTCCTACAAGGACGTGATCGCTTTCCTGGTCCTGGTCGGCATCCTGATGATCCGACCGTCCGGCCTGCTCGGGGAACGTCTGGGGAGGGCAGCGTGAGCGCTGCGACGTCGTCCGCCCGCCCGCCGACCGCCGGGGCGCCGCTCCCGCCCGCCGGGGCGGGTGGCGAGCCTGGTGGCGGCCCGGCGGGCGCATTGCTGCGTCCGGCCGTGCTGTTCTCCCCGGCCCGGCTGCGCCAGCTCGGGGTACTGCTGCTGGTGGGTGTGCTCGCCGCGGTGGTGACCGGTCCGGCCGGGGGCTCCGACAAACCGCTGAAGGCATTTCAGGATTCGGTGCTGGACGCGCGGATCCTGCCCTACCTGGGGCTCGCCGTCGCGTTGTGGATCGTCCTGGCGCTCGGCGTCGAATTGCGGGGCGCGGCGGGCCGGCTGGCGGCCGGCCTCCGGGGGCCGGTGAGTGCGGCCTACGCCACCCGGGGCGGCCCGATCGCGCTGAACCTGACGCTCCTGGCGGTAGCGATCATTGCCCCGCTGGTCGTCTCGACCGCCGCGCAGCAGTCGATGGTCAACGACATCGGCATCTACGCGCTGCTCGCACTGGGCCTGAACGTCGTGGTCGGCTACGCCGGCCTGCTCGACCTCGGCTACATCGCCTTCTTCGCCATCGGTGCCTACACGACGGCCTACTTCACCTCACAGACCGCGATGCCGTGGCACGCGCCTTTCGTGCTCAACCCGTTCTTCGTCTTCCCGATTGCGCTGGTCCTCGCCGCGCTCGCCGGCGTCGTCCTGGGCGCGCCGACGCTGCGGCTGCGGGGTGACTACCTGGCGATCGTCACGCTCGGTTTCGGTGAGATCATCCATCTGATCGCGAACAACGCCGACAACATCACGAACGGTGCCCGGGGGGCCTTCGGCGTTCCGCACCTGTCGATCAACCTGCTCGGCCTCGACTACGAGTGGGGCATCGACCCGCTACCGTATTATTACCTGCTCCTGGTCATCATCGTCGGAGTCATGATCGCCTTCGGTCGGCTGGAACGGTCCAGGATCGGCCGGGCCTGGGCGGCGATCCGCGAGGACGAGATCGCCGCCGAGGCGACCGGGGTCGCGACCCTGCGGATGAAGCTGCTCGCCTTCGCTATCGGCGCCTCGGTGTCGGGCTTCGCCGGCGTGCTCTTCGCCTCCAAACAGTTCTTCAACCCGCAGAGCTTCAGCCTGCAGGCGTCGTTCTTCGTCGTCGCCGTCGTCATCTTCGGCGGGATGGGTTCCCGGCTCGGGGTGGTGGTCGGTGCCGTCGTCCTCCAGGGCATCGCCTTCTACCTGCGCGACAAGGTCCCGCCCGCGGACCGGTACATCTACTTCGGGGCCGTCATCGTGATCATGATGATCTTCCGTCCGCAGGGACTCGTGCCGTCGCGCCGACGGCGTCGGGAGATCCAGCTTGCGGAGGCCGGCATCGGCGCGGCGGACTCCCTGGGCGCCGCGCCCACGGGAGGCAAGCCGTGACCAGGGGCGGAGCGCACCGCGTCTCGCCGCCGGGACACCGGCGCTCCCGGGGCCGGCAGCGCGGGGACAGCCAGGGCCGCGGGGACGCCGGGCGCGGCGGAGGCCCGGAGGACCTGGTGGTGGAGGCCCGCGGCCTGGCGCTGCGGTTCGGGGGTGTGACCAGCCTCGACGGCGTCTCACTGCGCCAGCGCCGAGGCGAGATCCTGGCGGTGATCGGACCGAACGGGGCCGGCAAGACCTCGCTGTTCAACTGCCTCACCGGGGCATACCGCCCGCAGCAGGGATCGGTCACCTTCTGGCCCCGGCCCGGCTGGCCGGCCGAGCTGGTGGGGCGCCGCCCGCACGCCATCACCCGGCTCGGCGTCGCCCGGACCTTCCAGAACATCCGGCTCTTCCCCGCTCTGTCGGCGCTGGAGAACGTCCAGATCGGGACCGAGGTGCGGCAGCGGTACGGGCCGCTGGCCGCGGTGCTGGGGCTGCCGGGCGCCCGGCGGGCCGAGCGTGACGGCGTGCGGCACGCGCTGGAGCTGCTCGAGCTCGTGGGCCTGCCGCACCGGGCGCACGAGCTCGCCGCGTCGCTGCCCTACGGCGAGCAACGCCGGCTGGAGATCGCCCGGGCGCTCGGTACCGAGCCGCGCCTGCTGCTGCTCGACGAGCCCGCGGCCGGCACGAACCCGGCGGAGAAGCGCGACCTGGTGGAGCTGATCATCCGGATCGCGGGCACCGGGGTGTCGGTCCTGCTCATCGAGCATGACATGCGGCTGGTCATGTCGGTGGCGACCTCGGTGGTGGTGCTCAACTTCGGCCGGATCATCGCGTCCGGCACGCCGGCGGAGGTCCAGCGGGACCCGGCGGTCATCGAGGCGTACCTGGGCCTAGCCGACGCCGGCGCGGCGGATCCCGATACGGCGGATCCCAGCCCGGCCGGCCCTGCCGGGTGGAAGGAACTGCGCTGATGCTGCTGACTCTGGCCGGTGTCGAGGTCGCCTACGGCGCCGTCACCGCCCTGCGCGGCGTCAGCCTGGAGGTGGCTGAGGGCGAGATCGTCACCCTGCTCGGAGCCAACGGCGCCGGCAAGACGACCACGCTGCGGACGATCTCCGGACTGCTGCGGCCCCGGGCGGGACAGGCGTGGCTGGACGGTCGCCCGTTGTCGTCGATTCCGGCGCACGAACTCGTCGGCCGGGGGGTGAGCCACGTGCCCGAGGGTCGGCGGATCTTCCCGAGCATGAGTGTCCGCGAGAACCTCCTGATGGGCGCTTACCACGATCGCCGGCACGTGCGGACCGACCTCGACCGGGTGTTCGCGCTCTTCCCCCGGCTGGCCGAGCGGGTCGCGCAGCCGGGAGGCACGTTGTCCGGCGGCGAGCAGCAGATGCTCGCGATCGGACGCGCGCTGATGAGCCGTCCCCGGCTGATGCTCCTCGACGAGCCGTCGATGGGGTTGGCCCCGATGATCGTTCAGACCATCTTCGAGGTGATCGCGGAGATCAACCGGGAGGGGGTCGCGGTGCTGCTGGTCGAGCAGAACGCGGCCTCGGCGCTGCGGATCGCGGGCCGTGGCTACGTGCTGGAGACCGGCGAGGTCGTGCTGGCGGGCACCGCCGCGAGCCTGCTGGCCGACGACCGGGTCCGGCAGGCCTACCTCGGCGAGGACGTCGGCGGCCGGACCACCGCGGGCTGAACCGCCCGCGACCGCGGCTCCGCCCGTCGCCACATCGGCGAGAAACCGCCGTGGCGTGCCGTGGTCAGGTCACCGAGCGTTGGGGGCGCCGGCCGGTGAGCCGAGGACGCGGTCGAGGTACGCGTTCGCGAACACCCCGGTCGGGTCGGCGGCGTCGCGCACGGCCAGGAAGTCGTCGAAACGGGGATAGAGCCCACGCAGCGTCGCCGCGTCCAGCGAATGCAGTTTGCCCCAGTGCGGCCGGCCGCCGACCGACAACATGATTTTCTCGGCGAGGTCGAAGTAGTCGCCGTGCGCACCGCGGTGATCCATGTGCACGGCGATGTAGGCGGTGCCGCGGCCGTACGCCGTCGACATCGGGATCTCGTCCGCGGCGGCGCATCGGACCTCCACCGGGAAGACGGCGCGCACGTCCGCGCTCCCCATGGCGTAGACCAGCTCACGCAGCGTCGCGGCGAGATCGGCACGGGGGAGGGCGTACTCCATCTCCTTGAACCGGACCCGGCGGTGGGAGGTGAACACCCGGTAGGACAGGTCGCGGAACGTGCGGCTGCCCGACGCCCGCGCGCTGACGTGCGCGATGGGCCGCACCGCCGCGGGCATCCGCCGGCCCGTCGTCATCAGCGCGCCAAAGAGGGTGTTCGACACCAGTTCGTCGTCGACCCAGCAGCGCAGCCGGGGCAGCGGCGCCAGGCCGTCGTCGAGCGGACGCCGCTGACCGCGTCTGACCAGGGCCGTCGTGGTGTGCGGAAACCACGAGAAGCGAAGGTAGTCGGTCTGGTCGACGAGCTCGTCGTAGGAGTCGAGGACCTTGTCCAGGCGCATCGGGCCCTCCTGGACCTGCAGGGCGAACAGCGGCACCGCCTGCAGGGTGACCGACGTGACGACGCCGACGGCACCCAGGCCCAGCCGGGCGGCGGCGAACAACTCGGGACGTTCGCCGCGTGAACAGGTGACCACGCTGCCGTCGCCGAGCACCACCTCGAGCGCCCGGACCTGGGTGCACAGGCCACCGAAGCGGGCCCCGGTGCCGTGGGTGCCGGTTGAGATGGCACCCGCGATGGTCACCTCGTCGACGTCGCCCTGGTTGGTCAGGGCGAGCCCGGCCTCCGCGAGCAGCCGGTTCAGCCGGCGCATGGTCATCCCACCGCGCACCGTCACCAGGCCGCTGCCGCCGTCCAGGGCAACGAGGTCGGCGCACCTGTCCAGGCAGACCTGGACGGAGCCCGGGTCCGGGCGGCCGATGGCGCTCATGGAATGGGACGATCCGATCGCTCGGATCTGATGACCGTCCCGGACGGCGGTACCGACCAGGGCGGAGATCTCCTCCGCGTCGCGGGGGCGGGCGAGGCGCACCGACC
>NZ_CDWRCK010000089.1:2389-15587 GCF_977927595.1 Frankia sp. CcWB3 | reverse complement strand
CATCGCCGCGATCAACAAATGGCTGCCCCGATAAACTTCCCAAACAGGCCCTAGGACGACACGGGCCAACCGCTCGGGATCCGACCAGTCGGTGTCATCCGGTGCCACCCTCCCGGGCGCGGGACCGGGATCCGCCCCCCGGGCATCCGGCGGAGTCGTCGAGCTCATGTCCCACTCCCTGAAGACGGCACCGGATGCGGCTTCTTCCTCCTGCGCGACACGGTCTCCTGCGCGACACGGTTCACGTCACGGTCAGGAGCGTCCCCACGGGGGCCTCCCATGCTCATGCCGACCACCCGGGCAATCTCAGATCCAGCGCGGCACCGAACTGCTCGGGACCGGGCGTGCCCCGTCCGGCGAGATCGGCGAAGGTCCACGCCAACCTCAGGACACGGTCGAGACCGCGCGCGGTGAGCAGGCCTCTTTCGAATGCCCGCTCGGCCACGGCCGTCGCCCTCGCCGGCAGCGGCCACAGTCGGCGCATCGCCGGCCCCGGCACCTCCGCGTTGAGCCGCCACGGCGTTCCGGCCAGCCGGACCCGGGTCGCCTCCTGGGCCGCGGCGACCCGCGCCGCGACGACCGCGGACGAATCACCCTGGCCACGGTCCGCCCGTAGCTCCGCCCGGCTGGGATCGCTCAACGCCACCTGGATGTCGATCCGATCCAGGAGCGGCCCGGACAAACGGGCCAGATAGCGCCGACGGACCAGGCTCGGGCACTCGCAGCCCACCGCGCGTGGGCCACGGGCCTTCGAACACGGGCAGGGATTCGCGGCCAGAACCAGCTGGAAGCGGGCGGGAAACCGTGTCGTCGCGCGAGCGCGGGCGATCTCGATCTCGCCGCTCTCCAACGGTTGACGTAGCGCATCGAGACTTTGACGGGTAAACTCTGGCGCCTCGTCCAAAAACAGGATGCCCCGGTGCGCCTGACTGGCCAGCCCGGGCCGAATCACCGTCGAGCCTGCCCCGACGAGTGCCGCCGGGGTCGCGCTGTGGTGCGGACTACGATACGGCGGTCGGGTGACGAGCGGGCAGTCCGCGGGCAGCAGGCCGGCGACCGAATGGACCGCGGTCACCTCGAGAGCGGCCTCGGTACCGAGGTTCGGCAGCAGCCCGGGCAGTCTGTCGGCCAGCATGGTCTTGCCACTGCCGGGCGGCCCCTGCATGAACAGGTGGTGGCCACCGGCCGCCGCGACCTCGACGGCCAGCCGGCCCCTGCTCTGCCCCGCCACGTCCGCCAGATCCCCGACCTGACCGTCGGTGGAGGCAGCTTCGGCCGTGGGGGCCGCCACGGGCTCGGCGGCGATCTCTCCCCGCAGGAGCGCCAGCACACTGGTGAGATCGACAGCGGGCTCTACCACCGCGCCCGGTACCAGCGCCGCCTCGGCGGCGTTGCCCGCCGGTACCACGACCCGTTCGATACCGGCAGCCACCGCCCGAAGTACCGCCGGGAGCACCCCGCGGACACCGCGCACCCGGCCATCCAGCGCCAGCTCGCCGATGAGTACCCGACGGAGCAGGGCGGCGCGCGGCACCACACCGGCCGCGGTGAGGATCGCCACCGCCATAGCCAGGTCGAAACCACTGCCCGATTTCGGGAGGGTGGCGGGGAACAACCCGAGCGTGATGCGCCGATCAGGCCACCGTTGGCCCGAGTTCACGATCGCGGCGCGAATCCGATCCCGTGACTCATGCAACGCGGCATCGGGCAGACCGATGAGAGTCAGCCGCGGAAGACCATTGGCGAGATCCGCCTCCACCTCGACGATGTGACCTTCGACCCCGACGACCGCCGCCCCCCGGGCCCGCGCGAGGGCCATCAGAACGCTCCCCGGATGTGCTCGACACGAACCGGACCCGCCGGAGGGCGGGACACCAGGAGGACGTCGAAACACACCAACGACGAGGCGTGGGGGTGCTCTGCGAGCCATCGGGCAGCCAGGCGTCTGATCCGAGCCGCCTTGCGACCCACGACGGCCTCGGCGGCCGATCCGTAACGCGTCCCGGATCGGGTCTTGACCTCGCAGAACACCAGGCTCTCACCGTCCTGCACAACGAGATCGAGCTCGCCCTCGCGGCAGCGCCAGTTACGGTCGAGGATCTCGGCGCCGACCGCCGCCAGATGGCGGGCGGCGACATCTTCGCCGAACCTGCCCAGTGCGTCCTTTGCCCGCATCGCCGCTCCCGTTCGCCGGGGGACGGGTGCCCGCCGGTCGTGACCAGCGTGGACGTGGGCGGGCCGGAGAGCCATCCACATGATCGATATGTGGATGGCGAGGGTTTCTCCACAGGAACGAGCTGGGCGGACATCTCAGCGGGGCATCACGGGCTTCGGTGACGGGCCGACTCGCACTGTCGATCCAGGCGACGACCGACCGGAATGAGATGCCGATCTGCCGAACATACCGCCGAGACGATCAAGACGCCGAAGCGATCAAGCGGCCGGGGCTGGAAAGCGTGACGCCGAGAGTCGGCGTCAGAGCTCGGCCTTGGTCAACTCCTCGACGTTGATATCTTTAAAGGTGACTACTCGGACATTTTTAACAAAACGCGCAGGACGGAACATGTCCCACACCCAGGCGTCCCGCAAGATCAACTCGAAGAAGACCTCGCCGTCCGTGCTGTTCCTGACCTCGATCTGGTAGTCGTTCGCGAGGTAGAAGCGGCGCTCGGTTTCGATCACATACGAAAAAAGCCCCACCACGTCGCGGTACTCGCGATAGAGCTGCAACTCCATCTCGGTCTCGTACTTCTCGAGGTCTTCCGCGCTCATACAGTCTCCGTGACGCCATGTCGGCTGGTCACAAGCACCCTGTCCTCCAGCCGCAATGATCGTGCTTCCCTCGTCGTCGCCGCATGCGCAGCCACGTTGACGTACGACATCCGATGCTCGTCACACGGTCCGCAGCGCGCCAGCGCCGCCGCGTGGGCCGCGGTGACGTATCCCTTGTGCTGCGCGAAATCGTACTCGGCATAGCGCGTGTGCAACGCACGCATGATCCGGTCCCTCGTCACCTTCGCCACGACCGAGGCTGCCGCCACGCACGCGACCACCCGGTCTCCCTTCACCACCGCCAACGACTCCGCTCCGAAACCGGCGACCGCGAATCCATCCGTGAGCACGTACCCTGGGCGCACAGGCAGGCGCGCCACCGCGCGTCGCATTCCGGTGATGTTGGCTACGTGCAGGCTGACCCGATCGATCTCGGCCGCGGAGATGACGACGGTCGACCACGCCTCGGCGGCGGCCGTCACGTCCTCGAAAACACTCTCACGGATCTGCTCGGTCAGGAGCTTGGAGTCGGCCAACCGCGCCAGCCGTCGACGAGCCTCCGGAGCCAGAATCACCGCGGCGACGACCAAGGGTCCGGCGCATGCCCCACGACCCGCCTCGTCGACCCCTGCGACCGGACCGAGACCATGCCTGTTCAGAGCGCGCTCGTAACCGAACAGCCCCGCATCCCGGCGAAGAGCGGCACCGTAGTGTCTCATGACGGACCGCGGCGCCGAGCCGTCCCTGACGCGCGCGTGCGCGTGGGTCCTCGTGGCATCCGGCGGGGCCGACGGGTGGCGGTCCACGCCGGGGGGATTAGCACGGCAAGGGCGAACAGGGATGCGTCATCCGTGGCCGGGGAGCCCGGCAGCGGCACCGCGGCGTCGTCGGCGGAAGACAACGCGGCCGATGTGGCCGACGTGGCCGACCCGGCCGGCGCACGAGGAGCCGGAGACACCACCGACTCGACGGGAATCCCGGCGAAATCGTTTGGAACGCCCAGGAATCCGAACCGGCCGAGTGGCCAGACACGGACGAAGGCCCGTCCCACCACCGCATGCTTCGGGATCGGCCCGTTCTGCCGGGCATCCGAGGAGGCCCCGCGATGGTCACCCATCACCCACAGGTAGCCAGCCGGGACGGTCAGCGGGCCGAACCGCTGATAGTCGTTCTGGTAGACGTACGGCTCGTCGAGCGGATGGCCGTTGACCGAGACTCTGCCCGCGGTATCGCAACACGCGACCGTGTCGCCGCCGACCGCTATGACGCGTTTGATGAAGTCGGTCTCGCTCGGAGCCCCGAGACCCAACAGGTTCTGCGCGCCACGAACGAACCTGCTGAACGCGTTGCTCGGCGGCGGGACGACGGACTCGGCATGATCGAATCCGGTCCCCTTGCCGTTGAAGACGACGATCTCACCCCGATGCACGTCGCGGAAGTGGTAGACGACCTTGTTGACAAGAACCCGGTCGTCGACGAGCAGTGTCCGTTCCATCGACTCCGAGGGGATCCAGAACGCCTGGACCAGAAAAGCCTTGATGAGCAGGGCGAGCAGAAAGGCGATCAGCACAAGGACCGGGAGCTCGCGGAGGAACGAGCCACGGCCACGGGCCCGCGCCGCCTCAGGCCGGGAAACCCGACGACCGGTGGCTTCCGGACCGTCGGGCTGCGCCTGGTCCTTCGGGCCGTCTGGCTCGGTCGCAGGGCTCGGCTGCGCGCCGTCCGGCTGGCCGCACTCGGTCCTTCCCGGTACCCGAGGCCCACTGGGATCGGATGCGTTCACGCCGCCACCTCGCAGGATCGACCGCCAAACCTCATCGGACCGGTCGACGTGCCACCAGCCGCACCTTGCGACAGCGTTGCGGACCGTGCCGCCTATCTTCTTCCATCAACGGCGACGGCACCTGCACGGGCAACCGGCAAGTCGCGGATGGAGAATCCGGACGCGTCACGGGGTGGCGGTGACCTCAGCGCGCGACCGGCTCACGCTTCTCCTTGATCTTGGCAGCCTTACCGCGCAGCTGACGCAGGTAGTACAGCTTGGCCCGTCGGACGTCACCGCGGCTCACGACCTCGATCTTCGAGACGATCGGGCTGTGGAGGGGAAAGGTCCGCTCCACGCCCACGCCGAAGCTGACCTTACGGACGGTGAAGGTCTCCCGCACCCCGCCACCCTGGCGGCGGATGACGGCACCCTGGAAGACCTGGATGCGCTGACGGTTTCCTTCGACAACCCGCACGTGGACCTTGAGGGTGTCGCCCGGCCAGAACTCGGGCACGTCGGTCCTCAGCGACTCGGCGTCGAGGCTGTCCAGGGTGTGCATGGCAGTCGCTTCCTGAAGAGTTGAGAATGGATCGTCCGCGGCCCCGGAACGCACCGAGACGGACAATCCATGGTCGAGGCCGATCTGGCCGGCATGGGTGGACGCAATCACCGCGAGGTGTCCCGCGGGGAAGACATGCGACCCGAGGCCGCCCGAACCGGTCACGAACCGACGGACACTGCATCCTACTGTGCCACACCTAGGAGAGAGACCGGACCGCCCTGCCCCTCGCCTGGCCCCTCGACGTCACGACGATGGATCAGGCCGGTCCCCTCGGTGGGGGCCCGGCACCATCCGCCCGGCAGCCTCGGCAGCGGCGGCAGCGAGTACGGCTCGGTCCGCTTCGGCGAACTCGCGGCGTTCCAGGAGGTCCGGGCGCCGCAACAGGGTACGACGAAGCGCCTGGGAACGACGCCAGCGGGCGATCGCCTCATGATCGCCGGAGCGGAGAACGGACGGCACCTCGGCCCCCCGCCATACCGGCGGACGGGTGTAGACCGGGCCTTCCAGCAAGCCGTCGGAGAAAGAGTCGTCGACGACCGAGGCACTGTTACCGAGGACTCCGGGCAGCAGCCGCGTAACCGCTTCGAGAATCACCAGAGTCGCGGCCTCGCCCCCGGCCAGCACATAGTCTCCGATGGAGATCTCGTCATCGGCCCAGGTCTCGATCATCCTGGCGTCGATACCCTCGTAGCGCCCGCAGCAGAACACCAGCCAGGGCTCGCGCGCCAACTCTTCGGCATATCGCTGAGTGAACGGAGTCCCCGCCGGGGTCGGCACGACGACCCGGGGCCGGCTACCGGCCACTCGTGCGGTGATCTCCGACAACGCCGCGTCCCAGGGCTCGGGCCGCATGACCATTCCCGGGCCTCCCCCGTAGGGGGCGTCATCCACGGTGCGATGAACATCCGTGGTCCACATCCGCAAATCATGTGTATGGATCTGCAGGGTTCCGCGCTCCTGGGCCCGGCCCACGAGCGACAGACGCAGTGGCTCGAGATAGGCCGGGAAGATGGTGACGATGTCGGCGCGCATCGGCTGCTTTCAGAGATATCGGTTCTCAGAGGTATCGGCTGCCTGCCGGGAAACCCGACCTGCCCGCCAGCCGAAGACCGGGCCGAGGCGGCGCAGCCAACTTCCGGCGCAGGACCCGAGTCAATCGAGATCGAGCAGGCCGGGCGGCGGATCCACGACGATCCGGCCGGCGGGGGGGTCGACGGTCGGCACGATGTCACGGACGAAGGGGACGAGATGCTCGCCACCGTCCGGGCCGCCGATCGCGAGCAGGTCTCCCGCAGGGGAGTGAATGATGCCGGTGACGTGCCCCAACAACATGCCCGCCGTGGTCACCGCCCGCAGGCCGACCAGGTCCCGATCCCACCACATCTCCACGGCCTCGCCGTCGGCGGCATCGTCGTCGAGCGGCGATCCCGCCTGATCCGCGTCGATAGCCAGGAGCACGCCGCGCAGCGCCTCCGCGGCGCCACGATCGTCCACCCCGCGAAAGTGAAGCAACAGGCGACCCGAGTGCCAACGAGCGCCGGAGACGGTGAGCGGAGTTCCGCCCCCTTCGCGACCGAGGACTGCCCCTACGGCGAACCTGCGGTGGGGCACGTCGGTGCGAATCTCGATCGTGACCTCACCGCGGATGCCATGCGGCCGGCCGATCCGCCCGACGACGATCTCCTCAGCCACGACTTCTCGAGCAATCAGGACGAAGCTCGCGACAGCATCGGCGGATCCTAATGATCCACATCGACAACGTCGATCCGAAGGCCCCGGCCTCCGACACCGCCCATCACCGTGCGCAGCTCACGAGCGGTACGGCCTCGCCGACCGATGACCTTCCCGAGATCTTCGGGGTGCACCCGCACCTCCAGGGTACGTCCACGCCGACCGTTGTTCAGGTCCACCCGGACGTCGTCGGGGTGATCGACGATGCCTCGCACAAGATGTTCGAGGGCCGCCTCCAGCACCTACTGCCCCGCGGTCGTCGGTGCGTCCGTGGCCGGGGCGGCTTCCACTTCCTCTGCCGACTCTGCCGACCCGGACTTCTTGGCCTTCTTCGGCGTGGTGGCCGGCCGGTCCTCGGCGCCCGCGGCAGCCCGCGCGGCCGCCTGGAAGATCTCCCGCTTGTCCGCCTTTGGCTCGGCGACCTTCATCGGCGGGGGCGCCGGCAGGTTCTTGAACTTCTGCCAGTCCCCGGTGACCTTGAGGATCGCGAGGACGGGCTCGGTGGGCTGTGCACCGACCGAGAGCCAGTGCCCCACCCGCTCGGCGTCGACCTTGATGATGCTCGGGTCGGACTTGGGGTGGTACTGCCCGATGGACTCGATGACCCGACCATCCCGCTTGGTACGGGCATCGGCCACGACGATGCGGTAGTGCGGCTCGCGCATCTTGCCGAGACGCTGCAGTTTAATCTTGGTTGCCACGGTGGTCGAACGGCTCCAGACATGTCGATGACCACTGGTTTTCCACGGCTGCGCATGGAGCCCCGGTGGTGGGAAGCACCCGCGCCGGACAACCACTCACACATCTCCCGCGCGACACCGCGAGGAACCGCGACACCGCGAGGAATGAGGGCAGCCACACCGGCGCTGGCAGGCAGGGCCTGTATTGAGCTTACAGTCTGCCAGATCGTGACCGCCGCGCACGACCGGGGAGCCCGTGCATCCACCACGGCCGCCTCGCGCGGGTCAACGGCCCCCGCGGGGGCCGCGCGGCGGCATCCCACCGAAGCCGTCCTGCTGCCGCATCAGCGCCGAGAGATCCGGCATGCCGTCCGGAAGCGCGGGGCCCTTCGCCAGCCGCTCCTGCGCAGTGGACTTCTGCGCCTTGGCCTGGGCCGCCCGTGCCGCCGGATTACCCTTGCGGCTGGCTCCCTTGCCCTTCTTCGCGGCCTTGCGAGCCGAGGCGGCCTTCGCTCGACCCATCCCCCCCGGCATCCCCATGCCGCCGGCCATCTGCCGCATCATCTTGCGGGCCTCGGCGAACCGGTCCAGCAACTGGTTGACCTCGGTGACCGTGGCCCCGGATCCACGCGCGACCCGAGCCTTGCGGGACGCCTGCAGGATCCTGGGATCACGCCGTTCCGTCGGCGTCATGGACCGAATGATCGCAACCACCCGATCGACGTCCCGATCGTCGACCTGCGCCAGTTGATCCTTCATCTGGCCCATACCCGGCAGCATGCCGAGCAGGTTGCCGATCGGGCCCATCTTGCGGACCGCGAGCATCTGCTCGAGGAAATCCTCGAGAGTGAACTCGGAGGCGACCATCTTCGCCGCCATGGCCTCGGCCTGCTCGGCCTCGAACGCCTTCTCGGCCTGCTCGATGAGGGTGAGGACGTCACCCATACCGAGGATCCGCGACGCCATGCGTTCCGGGTGGAAGACGTCGAAGTCGTCCAGGGCCTCGCCGGTGGAGGCGAACATGATCGGCCGACCGGTCACCTGGGCGACCGAGAGGGCCGCACCACCGCGCGCGTCGCCATCAAGCTTGGTCAGGACCACTCCGCTGAATCCCACGCCATCGGCGAAGGCGCTCGCGGTCGCGACCGCGTCCTGACCGATCATCGCGTCCAGGACGAAGAGAATCTCATCCGGTGAGACGGCGTCGCGGATGTCGGCCGCCTGCCGCATCATCTCCTCGTCGACGCCGAGCCGCCCGGCCGTGTCGACGACGACCACATCGAAGACCTGCCGGCGCGCGTGCGCGAGCGCGTCGCGCGCGACGCGCACCGGATCCCCGACCCCGTTGCCGGGCTCGGGCGCGAAGACCTCCACCCCGGCCCGCGCCCCGACCACCTGCAGCTGGTTGACCGCGTTCGGACGCTGCAGGTCGGCCGCGACCAGCAGCGGGGTGTGACCCTGGGCCTTGAGCCAGCGCCCGAGCTTGCCGGCCAGGGTGGTCTTACCCGTTCCCTGCAGGCCGGCGAGCAGGACCACCGTCGGCGGGGTCTTGGCGTACCGCAGCGTCGTCGTGCCGCCGCCGAGGATCGCGACGAGCTCCTCATTGACAATCTTGATTACCTGCTGGGCAGGGTTCAACGACGCACTGACCTCGGCGCCGCGGGCACGCTCCTTCACCGCGGCCACGAAGCCACGGACGACCGGGAGCGCGACGTCTGCCTCGAGCAGAGCCACCCGGATCTCCCGCGCGGTGGCGTCGATGTCGGCATCGGTAAGGCGCCCTCTGCCACGCAGCGACGCGAAGACCTTGTCGAGGCGGCTGGAAAGGGTGTCGAACACGCGCACACACTCCGAGATCGCAGACGGACCGCAGGCACCAGCGTACGCACCCGACGACGAGGACAGCACACCCCCGCGTCCGATCAACCGACGACGTCACGCATCGGCCGATCGACGCGGACGCGACGTGCGCGGCCCGGCGAGGCATGCCCGCACGGACACCGACCTGGTCATTCACCTGCCGGGCCCGCCCTCTGCGCTGAGGAGGGCGAGACGCCTCGCCGGACGCTCACCCCCCGGCCAGGAGAACACCGAGGAACATGGCGCGGCTGACCACGGAGCCCCACAGCTCCGCTCAGTGATGAAGCTTAGGTCACATGCCGAACGGCCGGAAGGCCTTGACGCTGAGCACGTTGTGGTCTTCGCCGATCCGGCGGCCACTCGATCGATCAGCCAGCTTCGCCCAACAGGGCGTCGACGAACGCCTCCGGCTCGAAGGGAGCAAGATCGTCTGGACCCTCTCCCAAGCCGATCAGTTTCACCGGCATGCCGAGCTCGCGCTGCACGGCGATGACGATCCCGCCCTTGGCCGTACCGTCCAGCTTGGTCAGCACGACTCCGGTGAGATCAACCGCCTGCGTGAACACCTGTGCCTGGACAAGCGCGTTCTGACCGGTCGTGGCGTCGAGCACGAGCAGCACCTCATCGACCGGACCGTGCTTGCCCACCACTCTTTTAATCTTCGCCAGCTCGTCCATCAGGCCTGCCTTGGTGTGCAGCCGGCCGGCGGTGTCGATCAACACGGTGTCCACACCGCTCTGCGTGCCCTGTCGGACCGCATCGAACGCCACCGACGCGGGGTCACCCCCCTCGGCCCCGCGGACCGTGATCGCGCCGACCCGTTCACCCCAGGTCTGAAGCTGATCCGCGGCCGCGGCACGGAACGTGTCCGCCGCGCCCAGCACGACCGTACGCCCGTCCGCGACCAGCAGCCGCGCGATCTTTCCACAGGTCGTGGTCTTGCCCGTACCGTTGACACCGACGACGAGTACGACGGCGGGACGATCCGGGGCCGTCGTGCGCAGCGATCGGTCGGTCGTCGTACCGATCTGGGCAAGCAGCTCGTCGCGCAGCACCGCCCGCACATCCGCAGGCGTGCGGGCACCGAGCACCTTCGTGCGTTCCCGCAGCGCGGCGACCAGCTCGGTGGTCGCCGTAACCCCGACGTCGGCGAGGAGCAGGGTCGCCTCCACGTCTTCCCACGCGTCCTCGTCGAGATTGTCGCCGGACAGCAGGGAGAGCAATCCGCGACCGAGCGCGTTCTGCGAACGAGCCAGCCGCAGGCGCAGCCGGACGAGGCGGCCGGCGGCCGGCGGCGGTGCCTCCGGCGGGATCCGCTCCTGGACCGGGATCCCCGGCGCGGCCGGTATCTCGGCGGGCGGGGCGCCGACGCCCTCGGTCTCCGTCGGGGACGGCGGCAGCACATCGGGAAGACCGATGTCGTCGACCGTCCTGGTCGCCGAATCTCGGGGTACCTCGGCATCGTCACCGACCCCGGGACGGTAGTCGGCGCCCGGGCGCGGGCCTTCCTCGACGGATCGGCGGGGGCGTCGGCGCAGGGCCGTGCCGGCCACCAGGCCCACGGTGGCCAGTACGACGACGGCGATGACGACGATCAGGATGAGGAGCTCCACGTACCGATCCTGACAGATGACGCCACAAGGCCGTGGCGCTCGCCCGGCGGGAGGGCGGCGGCGTCAGAGCGCCGCCCGCTCCCGCAGCCGCTGACTGATCACTGTCGTCACCCCGTCGCCCCGCATGGCCACGCCGTACAGGGCGTCAGCGATCTCCATCGTCCGCTTCTGGTGGGTGACGATGATCAGCTGCGACTTCTCGCGCAGACCCTCGACAGCATCGAGCAGCCGGCCGAGGTTGCGGTCGTCCAGAGCTGCCTCGACCTCGTCGAGCACGTAGAAGGGCGAAGGACGGGCCCGGAATATCGCGAGCAGGAGAGCGAGTGCGGTCAGTGAACGCTCCCCGCCGGACAACAGCGACAGACGCTTCACCTTTTTTCCCGGCGGCCTCGCCTCGACCTCGATGCCCGTGGTGAGCATGTCATCAGGATCGGTAAGCACCAGCCGGCCCTCACCGCCCGGGAACAGCGTCGAGAAAACGATCTCGAACTCACGAGCGGTGTCCGCGAACGCGACGGCGAAGACCTCACGCACCCGCAGATCAACCTCCTCGACGACCAGTAGAAGATCCCGGCGGGTGCTCTTGATGTCTTCGAGCTGCGCGGATAAGAACGCCGCCCGCTCCTGAAGCGCGGCGAACTCCTCGAGGGCGAGGGGATTCACCCGCCCCAGCCGGGCCAGCTGCTTCTCCGCGGTGGCAGCCCGGGCGCTCTGCTCGGCTCGATCGAACGGCACCGCGGTGCCGTCGGGCTCATCCGGCGGGACCAGCGTGCCCGGCCCGAACTCCGCCACCAGGTCGTCCGCGTCGATGCCGTGCTCCTCCAGAGCCTTGGCTTCCAGTGTCTCCACCCGCAGCCGCTTCTCCGCTCGGGCCAGCTCGTCGCGATGGGCGGCGTCGCGCAGCGCCGCGAGTTCGGTGGCCAGGGCGCGCCCCTGGTCACGCACCCCGACCAGCTCCGTCTCGGCGGCCTTGCGCAGTGCGTCGGCCTCCTCCCGCTCCGCCGCGGCGCGAGCCAGCGAATGGTCCAGTCGGTCGAGAGCGACCTGGGCCGCCTCCCCCATCACCGTCGCGACGGCCGCCTGCCGCTCGCGGACCTCGTGCCGACGGGCCGCCGCGGCCCGTGCCGCCCGCTCGTTCGCCGCCGCGCGGATCAGTCCGTCGGCGCGTCCCTGCAGGCCTCGCACCCGCTCCTCGCTGGTACGGACGGCCAACCGGGCCTCGACCTCGGCGGCGCGCACGGCGGAGGTGGCCGCGACGAGCCGGTCCCGTTCATCCGGAGCACGCTCCCCGGCCTCCGGCTGCTCAGATGTCGCGGCGAGCGACGCCTCGAGCTCGGTCAACGCTCCGTATGCCCGATCACGGGCTGTTTCGGCCCGTGATCGGGTAGCCTCCAGCCGGGCGATCTCGGATGCCGCGGCCCCTCCCGAACGATCGAGCTGCGCCATCTGCTCGGACAGCGCCCGGTGCCGGGCATCGGTCCCGTGCAGCGCCGCCAGTGCCGCGTCGATGGCGGTACGGGCCCGGGTCACCTCGGCACGCGCGGGCTCGAACGCCTCGTGGGC
Source organism: Frankia sp. CcWB3 (assembly GCF_977927595.1). Lineage (NCBI taxonomy): Bacteria > Bacillati > Actinomycetota > Actinomycetes > Frankiales > Frankiaceae > Frankia > Frankia sp. CcWB3. The sequence continues at coordinate 3,041 of NZ_CDWRCK010000089.1, read as the reverse complement.
GGACTCGACGCGACGGGTCGCCTCCGCCACGCCGGCCTCGGCCTCGTCCGCCGCGGCCTGCAGTTCGATCGCAGACGGCGGGTTCGCGCTGCCACCGATCGAGAGGGGCGCACCGATGACGTCGCCGGCGCGGGTGACCACCCGCAGGTCGGGACGCAACGCCGTGGCCCGCTCGGCCGCTGCCAGATCCTCGACCACGACAGTCCGGGCGAGCAGGGACGACACGGCGGTACGGAACCGGTCGTCACCGATCTCCGCCAGGTCCAGCGCGGCAACGGCACCGGCCGGGAGCGGACCGTCGGCGCTGGCCGCCCCCGGGTCGGTCGCCGCGCTGCCGACAGGGCCGGCGCAGGCGGCGGGATCGGCGCAGGCGTCAGGCTCATCCGCGACGGTGACGGCGGCCACCAGCGATGCTCGGCCGGCGCCCGTTTCCCGCAGCCACGCAAAGGCCGCCATGGCATCTTCCGACGTGCCGACGAGCAGGGCGTCCGCCGCCGCGCCCAGCGCCGCGGCGATGGCCGCCTCCGCGCCGGCGGTCACGCTCAGGACGCCGGCCAGCCGGCCGATCACCTCGAGGGTCGGATCCAGTGCCGGAGCCGGGTCCTCCGCCGTGTTCGAGGCGCCCCGCCCGGTCTGCCCGGTCTGCCCGGCC
>NZ_CDWRCK010000089.1:0-1719 GCF_977927595.1 Frankia sp. CcWB3 | reverse complement strand
GCGCCGGTAGCAGCCCTCAACAGTGCCGCGGCTCCGTCGGCCGGCGCGAGGGAGAGATGCAGCGCGTCACGTCGCGCAGCCCAGGAGGCGTGGTCACGCTCGGCGCTACGCTCCTCACCGCGCAGGACCTCGAGCCGCTCGGCGGCAGCGGCATGCACCGCCACGGCCGCGCTGTGCCGCTCGGTGAGATCCTCCCGTGCGCTCTCCATCCGGGAGAGTTCGATCTCGAGGGCCGAACGTGACGCCGAGGTCTCGGTCTCCCGCTCCCGCGCGGCGTCGAGTGCCTCGGTCGTCCGTGCTATCTCGTTCTCGGCGCTGGTGGCACGGGACCTGGCAGCCTCCACCTGGCCGGCAAGGCGCGCGATCTCCTCACGGCGAAAAGACGCCGCGCGTGCCGCGGCGATCAGTTCCTTCTCCTCCCGGGCGAGCGCGGCCTCGAGATCGGCACGCCTGGTGACCACCTCGGCGAGCAGGTCCCGATCACGCTCCAGCCGCTCGGTGAGGGCGATTTCCTGCTCCCGGACCGCCGTGGCCTCCTGTTCCAGTTCCTCGGGGTCGCGGCGCCCACGTACGTCGTCGGCCGCGGTACGCAACAGGCGACCCCGTTCGACGGCGAGCGAACGGGTGCCCCGCAGCCGTTCCCGCAGGGATGCCAGGGCGTACCAGGTCTCCTGGGCGCCGGTGGCGCGCGGAACGATCGCCGTCAGGTCGGCCTGCAGCTGCTCCTCCCGGCGGGCGACCGCGGCATGAGCGGCTTCGGTGGTCGTCAGCCGCGCCCGCAATGCCTCCTCGTCCGCGAGGTCGGAGGCGATCGCGGCCCGGGCACGATGGAGATCGTCGGCGAGAAGGCGCAGGCGGGCGTCCCGGAGCGAAGCCTGAATCACACCGGCCTTACGTGCGATCTCCGCCTGGCGACCGAGCGGCCCCAACTGCCGACGCAGCTCGGCGGACAGATCGGTGAGGCGGGTGAGGTTCGCCGACATCGCCTCGAGCTTGCGGAGTGCCTTCTCCTTGCGTTTACGGTGTTTGAGGACGCCGGCGGCCTCCTCGATGAAGGCGCGGCGATCCTCCGGGCGCGCGTGCAGGACCGCGTCGAGCTGACCCTGGCCGACAATCACGTGCAGCTCTCGGCCGATACCCGAGTCGCTCATCAGTTCCTGGATATCCAGCAGGCGACAACCGGTACCGTTGATCGTGTATTCGCTCTCGCCGCTGCGGAACATCAGCCGCCCGATGGTCACCTCGGTGTACTCGATGGGGAGCGCGCCGTCCGAGTTGTCGATCGTCAGGAGTACTTCGGCGCGCCCCAAGGCCGGGCGAGCGGGCGTGCCCGCGAAGATGACATCGGACATGGTGCCGCCACGCAGGGCCTTGGCACCCTGCTCCCCCAGTACCCAGGCGATGGCGTCGACGACGTTACTCTTGCCCGACCCGTTGGGCCCGACCACGCAGGTTATTCCCGGCTCGAGATGCAGGGAGGTCGAGCTCGCAAAGGACTTGAAGCCCCGCAGGGTCAAGTTCTTGAGATGCACCAGTCTCCGGAGCGATGGAAGGGTTCACCGGCTCGACCCGGGATGGCCGGACTCAGCCGACGTTCGACAGAGCCATCCTAGTCGGCAACCCGAAGCACCCAGCAGGCTACGCTCCGAAAAAAGCACGAAGAAGGCGAGGAGCGAGGTTGCCCGGCTCTTCCTGGGTATAGAGGGTCTTCGAAGTTAA
>NZ_CDWRCK010000088.1:0-15021 GCF_977927595.1 Frankia sp. CcWB3 | reverse complement strand
GAGCCGGGATGTCGAGGAACTCCAGCACCGTGACCGTCCACATGAATCCGGTTCCCACGCCGAGGGTGACGACCAGGTCGCCGGGCTTGGGGCGTCCGCTTTCCACCAGGTGGTTGAGGCCGATGAGCTGGTCACCCGCGCCCATGTGGCCGAAGTCCTGGCCCCAGTCGTAGGTCGTGGTCGAGCGATCCACGCCGAGCAACATGTAGAAGGAGAACTGGGCGATCGTCTCGGCGATGTTGGCGTGGACGAAGAAGCTGGTGGCCGCGAGGTTGGTGTCCGCGTCGTCCAGCGCCTCCTGGAGCACGATGCCGACGTTCTTGGTCATCCGCTGGATCACCGTGTCATAGGCGTCCTCGTTGCGCAGGAGATAGTCGCTCTTGCGGCTGCGCAGGTCGACCGGCCGCTGGTCGTGGAAGGGCGCCGGGGTCCAGCCGTGCACCCCGCGGTAGATCGGCTCCAGGCTGGAGTCCGAGTAGCTGGCCGTCGACCACAGCCGGGCGAAGCCGCCGCGCGAGGACAGCACGAGCGCGCCTGCGCCGTCACCGTAGACCTGCTGGCTGTCGCTGCCCCACCGGTCGAAGTAGGGAAGCTGGAAGACGTCGCCCGTGGTGACCAGGGCTGCCGTCTGGGTCGGCCTGGCCGCCAGGTGGGACGCGGCCAGTTCGAGTGCGGCCAGACCCCCGTTGGACCCCTGCCGGATCTCGATCGCCGTGCCGCTCCCGCCGACCGTCTCGTTCTGCACGTAGTTGACCGGGGTCCACATCTCCTGCCCCTGGTGGCCGACACAGGCGTGCAGCACCAGGCCGAAGTCCTCATGGCCGTGCCCGGACCGCTCCACCGCCTGCCGGCCCGCCGCGGCGGCCATCTCGGCGGGGGACTCGCCCTCGCCGGCGACCCGTACCGCCCGAATACCGTTGGCAATGCTTTCCTCAGCGTTGTAGATGCCGGCGGCGACTGCTTCCTCGGCGGTCTGCACCTGCTCCGGCAGGTACGCACCGAGTCCGGCAACATACAGGTTTTCCCAACGCACGATATTCTCCTGACCTGGCAGATGAAGGAACTCCCAGGATGGCGATCCGGGCTAAAGAAGTCCTTGCGTGCGGCCACACCATGACCGCCACGGACCACTCGGTCCGACGTACCGCGGAACGCTTGTTTAGCGTTTCACAAGCCGCTATTCCTATCCTGCCTCGTGGATACGCGGTATCCGTCGGCGGGTGGCCTCCCCGGGCGTGCGCGCCGCGTCGACTCCTATGTGTAGGAGTCGAAATGAAATAACTTGCGCGTTTCGAACCCTCCACAGGCCTGTGACCTGCGATGATGCTCTCGATCACGTATTTGTTACTTCATTACGTCCCCGTAGGGTGGTGACAACGTGGAGAACGAGCTGACCTTCCCCGCCTACAGCGCCGCGCTGGCCTTTCTGCTCGAGGTCGTCGCGCTGATCTCGTACGGCCTGTGGGCCGTTGCGCGTGCCCGTGACGGTGGGGCTCCCCGTCGCCGTCGCCACGCTCTGGGGCGTCTTTGCCACGGCCGGGGCGCAGGCTTCCGGGCGGACTGTGGTGGAGACGCCCGGGCCGGTGCGGCTGCTGCTGGAGCTCACCGTGCTCGGTGGGGCGGCCCTCGCTCTGTACATGGCGAGGGCCCGCCGTCCCGCCTTGGTCGTCGCCGTCCTGTTGCTGGTGCTTCTGGCAATCACCCACGACCGGCGTGTGGTGGCTGGCGACGCGTTAGCCCCGCTGCGCCCGTCCGAGCCGGGCTTGCGGCCGTCCGTCCATCCATCCGCCCCGCGCGCCACCACCCACGTGCGTATCTACCCACGTGCGTATCCACCACCGTGCGTATCCACCCGCGCATGTCCGCGTATCCACGTCGACGCCGTCCACAAGCCGTCCATGACAGGGACCTCCAGGACCTCCACGTAAGGAACCGACCAGTGAGACTCAGCGGCCTCAGTGAAGTTCTGCCGGGCATGGCGGTCACCAACCGTGACATGGCCGAGCGCTTCGGCCTGCACGAGCAGTGGCTCGACCGGATGACCGGTAACCGCAGCCGGTACTACTGCAGCGCCGACAGCCCGGCCGGCGTGCCCCGCAGCACCGGCGATCTGGCGACAGCGGCTGGTGCGCGCGCTCGACACAGCCAACATCCGTCCGGAGACGCTGGACTTTCTCATTCTCGCGACCGCATCACCCGACGAGCTGATGCCGGCCACGGTCAACGTGGTGGCCGACCGTCTCGGCATCAACGACCGGCCCATGTTCCAGCTCACCTCGGGCTGCGCGGGCGCCTTGCAGGGTCTCTATGCCGCTCGCGCCCTGCTGGCCGGCGGTGCGCGGCGCGGCCTGGTCATCGGGGCCGACACCTGCCTGAAGTTGTGGCCGTCCAAGCGCGACAGCACGCAGGTCAAGCCGGCTGAGATGATCAATTTCGCGCTCTTCGGCGATGGTGCCGGCGCCGCGGTCGTGGACGCCGACACCGCGGGCCCCGGCCTGGTCGTTGACCACCTGTTTCTGCGGACCACCGGGATGGGACGCAAACCGGCGCAGGTTGTGCGGTGGTACGGCACGGACGGCGCGCCGATGGTCGTCGGCCGCAACGGCGCGAGTTCCCCCGAGCCCATGGGCGAGGAGGACTACAAGGCCATCGAACGCCACGTTCCCGACCTGGCCCGGGCGATCCTCGACGAGCTCAGCGCGGCCACCGGCTGGTCGGTCGCAGAGGTCGAGCATGTGCTCACACCCCAGCTCAACGGCGTCATGACGGAGAAGATCCGCGAGCACGTGGGCGTCCGGCCGGAGCAGGCGGTCTCGTGCGTCGCCGAGACCGGCAACAACGGCAACGCGCTGCCGTTCATCCAGCTCCACCGGGCATGGGGGCGGATCGCGCGGGGTGTCGGCGTCGGCGGGCGGATGTTCGTCGCGACGGTCGAGTCCTCGAAGTGGATCGTCTCCGGGATGGCTCTGCGGCACCAGTCTGACCTGGAGGGTGATTATGTCGGTCGATGACGCCGCGGTGGCCGCCGTGCGGGCCGCCTCCCCGCTGACACGGCTGCGTGCATTCAAATGGTCCGGGCTCACCGGGGCGGTCGGCCAGGTGCGGGCACTGCTCGGTGACCTGTCCGACCCGCTCGACCTGGAAGCCGCCGGGATGCTGATCGGGGGCGCGGCCCAGCGCGAGCAGCTCGCGGCCGCCGGGGGCCTGCACACCCAGCGGATCGCGCTACTGGGCAGTTCCACGATGGATGCCCTGCCCCACCTGCTCACCGCGGCGCTGGTCCGGGACGGAGTGCTGCCCGAGATCCGGATGGCCGGCTTCAACCAGTGGCGCTTCGAGATCCTGGCCGGCGCGCCTCACCTGGCCGACCTCGCGCCACGGATCGTCGCCTGTCTCCTCGACGACAGCGCGGTTCTGGAGGGTGCCGCCGACGGCGTGGACATCGCGGCGGTGGAGGCGCGCTGCGCCGCCTTTCCCGCGGAGCTTGCCGAGTGGCTGCAGGCCGCCCGCCGGGCGGTGGGCGGGCTCGTGGTGCTGTGCACGATCCCGCTGAGCCCGCTGCGGCGTGACCGGTTCATCGACTACGGCTCCCGCGCCCGGCTGGATGCCGCCTGGGACCGGATGAACGCCGCCGTTCTAGACCTGTCCGGGCAGCCCGCAACCCTGGTGCTCAGCGCCGCCGGCATCGCCGCGCATGCCGGGGCGGTCTTCGCCGCCGACCGGATGCGGCATGCCGCCGGGGCCGCCTTCGCCCCCGACTTCCTGCGCGCGTATGCCGAGGAGCTGTCGCGGGTCGCCCGCGCCGATCTCGGACGAGTCGCCAAGTGCCTCGTTCTCGACCTGGACAACACATTGTGGGGCGGCGTCGTGGGGGACGACGGGGTCGCCGCGCTCCGCCTGGGCGGTGCCTACCCCGGTTCGGCCTACCGGGAGCTGCAGGTCCTCGCCCGGGAGCTGGCCGCTCAGGGGGTACTGCTCGCGGTCTGCTCCAAGAACGACGAGGAGGTCGCCCGCGAGGCGATCGCGACCCATCCCGAGATGGTGCTGCGCCCCGGCTCCTTCGTGGCCGTCCACGCGAACTGGCAACCCAAGCCCGACAACGTGCGCGCGCTGGCCGAGCAGCTCAACCTCGGGATCGACGCGATGGTGTTCGTCGACGACAACCCGGCCGAACGCGGGTTGATGCACGCGGCGCAGCCGACGGTGACCACCGTGGACCTGCCGGACGAGCCCGCCGGCTATGCGGCCCGGCTCGCCGCTCGCGGCGACTTCGTGAGGCTCGCGCTGACCGGCGAGGACCGGGCCCGCACCCAGATGTACCAGGCCCAGGCGCGCCGGGCCGAGCTGGAACGCTCCGCGGTCAGCATGCAGGACTACATCGTCGAACTCGATTCGCACCTGGCGATAGAACCGCGCGGCCCGCTCAACACCGCCCGGATCGCGCAGCTGTTCGGGAAGACCAACCAGTTCAACCTCACCGGCCTGCGCTACGGGCAGGATGAGGCGGGACGCAGCCGTGCGGGCTTCGCCTTCTACGGCGCCCGGCTCCGCGACCGGTTCGGGGACAGCGGACTGATCGCGGCGGTGGCGCTCGGTCGCGCGCCCGACGGCGGCTGGGCGATCGACAACTTCGTTCTGAGCTGCCGTGCCTTCTCCCGCAACATCGAAGAGACGATCGTCGGCCTGATCCTGCGCGGGGCCCGGCGGCACGGCGCCCCGGCCGTCACCGCACGGTTCGTCGAAACCGACCGCAACGGTACGTTCGCCGGTTTCTACCCGTCCCTCGGGTTCGTTGCGCTTCCCCTGCGGGCTACGGGCGCCGCCGAGGGCGCGGGCGTCGCCGAGTACCGCCACTCCCTGCGGGACCTGCCCGAACTGCCCACCTGGGTGCGTCTCACCCACGACGAAGAGGTCTTCGATGCTCTCTGAAAAGATCGTCACGGAGGTTGTCGCCCAGCTGCTCGACGTCGACGAGGCGGAGCTCGCGATGGACCGGCGACTCGCCGAGATCGAGGGCTGGGACTCGGTCAACCTGCTCCGGGTCCTCGTCTACCTGGAGCGTGAGCTCGGCAGCAGCCTCGATTACGAGCGATTCGCAGCTGCGGAGGCGCTCGGGGACCTCGCCGCCATCGTCGCCGGCACGGTCGCGCCGGAAGGGGCGTGACGCGGTGAGCGCGGTCACCGTCCGCCCGTTCCCGAAAGCGCGCCGGGGGACCTACACCTTCCTGCAGGACGCCCGCGAGACCTGCCACGTGTACCTGGCGGCCGAGGTGGACGCCACCCGGTTGACGGCGGCGCGGACCGCCAGCAGCGGGAAGGTCAGTTTCATCAGTTTCGTCGTCAAGGCCGCGGCCGACGTCGTGGCCGGATACCCGGACGCGCGCGCTGTGCTGCGCGCCGGGCCCCGCCCCAGGATCGCCGATGTCGACGGCGTCTACGCCAAGGTTCTTTTCGACAAGACCGTCGACGGCCAGCGATGCGTGGTCTCCGGAACGGTCCCCTGCGGGCCCGAGCGGTCGGTGCTCGAGGTCCAGGACGCCATTGACACGTACAAGGATGCCGAGATCGCCGAGACGGGGCCGTTCCAGCGGGTACGGCGGATGCAGCAGCTGCCGCTGCCCGTCGCCCGCATTGTCTACCGGCTGGCGCTGCGTAACCCGGCGCGCCGCGTGAGCCTGCAGGGGACCTTCTCGGTCACCTCGGTCGGCCACGAGCCGGTCCGGGTGATCTATCCGATGATCAGCGGGCCGCTCGGCTTCGGGATGGGCCGCATCACGGACGTGCCGGTGGCCCGCGACGGCCAGATACTGATCATCCCCCAGTTCACCCTGTCCCTCGCCTTCGACCACCGCGTGCTGGATGGCGCGCTGGCCTCGGAAGTACTGGCCCGGGTCACCGAACGCCTTGAGCTATGGGAGCTGCTATGACCGTCCCGGCCAGGACCGATGTGCTCATCGTGGGTGACGGGCCCGCCGGCTCGCTGCTGGGCTGTCTGCTCGCGCGCCGTGGCATCGAGGTGCTGCTCGTCGAGAAGCACACCCGCCTCGACCGCGACTTCCGCGGCGAGACGCTCGCGGCCCCGTCCGTCGTCACCCTGCGCGCACTTGGCTTCGGCCCCGCTCTGAGCGCGCACGGATACCTGGAGACGTCCGGGGTCACCATGCGGATGGAAGGGCGCGAGGTCTTCCACGTCGACTACAGCCGGTTCCCGATCGGCGCGCTGCCGATCGACATCCCGCAGCCGGCGCTGATCGGCATCTTCAACGACGCCGCTCGTGACCTGCCGAACTTCACCTACCTCGGTGGCACGGCCTTCAGCCGGTTGCTGGAGTCCGACGGTGCCGTGCGCGGCGCGGTACTGCGGCATAAGGAAGGCAGTTCCGTCGAGGTGCGTGCGCGCGTCGTCATCGGCGCGGACGGGCGTTTCTCCAAGGTGCGCAAGGAATCCGGCCTTGCGGCCGACGTCCAGCCGATGGCCCGCGACTTCCTGTCGTTCAAGCTGCCGCGCCCGCCAGAGTGGGGAAACGGAGCGGAGCTCGTCGTCCAGCGCGACAAGCATCTGGTGGTGCTGCCGACATTCCCGGACTGGCTGCGGATCGGCCACAACATGCCCAAGGGCGGCTACGGGCAGCTGCGCAAGGATGGCTTCGACGCCTTCAAGGCCGGAATCAGCCGTCTCGACGCCCGGCTCGCCCCGCTCGTCGACGCCTACCTGAAATCCTGGGACGATGCCGGATTTCTGGAGATATTCACCGCTGAAATGCGGCAGTGGGCCCGCGACGGCCTCCTGCTCATCGGTGACGCCGCCCACACGGCCACCCCAATCCTGGGTCAGGGGGTCAACCTCGCGATCCAGGACACCGTCTGCCTCGCCCCCCTGCTTGCCGCGCAGCTCGCGCAGGGTCCGCCCGACGACGTGATCCCGGCGGCCGCCTTCGCCGACTTCGTCGCCGGCCGGCGCGCGCACAAATCCCTGGTGACCCGCTTCCAGCGGATGCAGGAAAAGGCCCTGGCCGCGCACACACCGGTCGCCACCACGCTGCGGCGGGCCCGGTTCCGTCTGCTCGACCGGCTTCCGATCAAATACCGCGTCTTTGACAAGGTCATCAACGCGCCGCATCTGGTGGACCCGGCCGACGTGTACACCCCGACCCCGTCGGACGTTCCCACCCTCGGCCGATGACTTCTGCCGGATGACCCCTGCCGGATGACCCATCGAAGGACCCCGCCGGATGGGACGGCATTGCATAGCGAGGCGACCGTGTACGCGGACGAACTGCAGCACGACCCCGATCAAGTCATAGCCATTGTCGGAATGGCCGGGCGCCTGCCCGGCGCCGACGACGTCAACAGTTTCTGGCGGCTCCTGATGGAGCGGGGCGACGCGATCCGTCCCGTCCCGCCGCAGCGGTGGGACACCACCGCCCAACTCGACCCGGAAAAAACCGTGCAGGCGGTCGGTGGATTCCTCGACGGGGTCGGGGAATTCGACCCGACCTTCTTCGGGATCTCCCCCCGGGAGGCCGCCGACATCGACCCCCAGCAGCGGCTCATGCTGGAGACAGCCTGGCGCGCCCTGGAGGACGCCGGGCAGCCGGCGGAGGGGCTGCGCGGTACCCGCACGGGCGTCTACGTCGGTGCGTCCTGGCACGACTACGAGATCCTGCGCAAGGAACGCGATGCCGGCGCCACCCAGCACAGCGATGTCGGTAACGCGCTGGACGTGATCGCCGCGCGGGTGTCGTACTTCCTCAAGCTCACCGGGCCGAGCCTGACCGTGGAGACGGGATGCTCGTCCGCGCTGGTCGCGCTGCACCTGGCCGGTCAGGCGCTGCGCGGCGGTGAGATCGACGCCGCCCTGGTCGGCGGGGTCAACCTGATCGTCGCGCCGGACGTCTCGATCGGCCTCACCCATTTCGGCGGCCTGTCTCCGGACGGGCGCTGCAAGGCCTTCGCGGCCTCCGCCAACGGTTTCGTACGCGGCGAAGGGGTTGTGGCGGTCTATCTGAAGACCCTGGCCCGGGCCCTTGCCGACGGTGACCAGGTGCACGCCGTCATTGTGGCCACCGCAGTCAACAACGACGGCGGCGGTGAAAGCCTCGTCACTCCCAGCCCGGCGGGTCAGGAGGACCTGCTGCGCCGCGCGTACGCCGACGCCGACGTGCCGCCCGACGCACTCGCCTACGTGGAGGCCCACGGCACCGGCACGCTACGTGGCGACCCGATCGAGGCCGGCGCGATCGGGCGGGTCCTCGGCCAGCGGCGTGACCGGGCCCGCGGCCCGCTGGGGATCGGTTCGGTGAAGACCAACATCGGCCATCTCGAAGCGACGGCTGGTCTGGCCGGCCTGGTCAAGGCGGTGCTGGCGTTGGAGCACCGGGTGGTCCCGCCGAGTCTGCACGCGGAGGACCTCAATCCGGACATCCCGTTCGACGAGCTCAACCTGCAGGTGGTGCGCGAGCCGCTGCCCCTGCCCGCGCAGGGCCCGGTCTACGTGGGGGTCAACTCCTTCGGCTGGGGAGGGACGAACGCCCACATCATCCTGTGCGGCGCACCCGAGACGCCCGCCTGCGCCGGGGCGGGCGCGGCCGCGTTCGTTCCGCTGTCCGCGCACGATTCGATGACTTTGCGTCAGCGTATTGTTGATCTGCGTGACACGCTTGCCGGGCATCCGGGCGACGCGGATGGTCCTGGCCGCCTGGCGGGAATCGCCGCGACGCTCGGGCGGCGGCGTGACCACTTCGCCAACCGGGCGGGGTTCGTCGCCGGAGACATCGAGGGGTTGCGGGCCGACCTGGCACGCTTCGCCGACGACCCCGAGGCCGAGATCGCGGGTGTGGTCAGCGGCCGGGCCTTTCCGGTCGGCCGGACGGCGTTCGTCTTCCCCGGCCAGGGGTCGCAGTGGGCTGGCATGGGCCGTGACCTGCTCGCCGCCAACCCGGCCTTCGCCGACGTCGTCCGCCGTTGCGCGCGCGCACTCGAGCCGCATGTCCCCTGGGATCTCGTCGCGATCCTGTCGGGCGAGGCCGGTGACGAGTGGCTGTCCCGCATCGACATGCTGCAGCCCGCGCTGTGGGCGATGTCCGTGGGGCTCGCCCAGCTGTGGACCGAGGCGGGGGTGAGGCCGGATGTCGTGGTCGGCCACAGCCAAGGAGAGGTCGCCGCGGCCACCGTCGCCGGCATCCTGTCCTACGAGGACGCCGCCCTGGTAATGGCGCGGCGCAGCGCCATCGCCCGCCGGACCTCCGGACACGGCCGCATGCTCGCGGTCGATCTCGACGTGGCCGGTGTGCGCGCGGCGCTCGCCGGTTTCGAGGAGTTCGTGTCGCTCGCGGTGAACAACGGCCCGACCTCGTGCGTGCTGTCCGGGGACGGCGAGGCGGTGCTGACGCTCAAGGAACTCCTTGAGGCCGACGGCACCTTCTGCCGACTGGTGAACGTTGACTACGCCTCGCACAGCCCGCAGATGGACGAGCTGACCGACGATCTGCTCGCCGCCCTCGCCGAGGTGCGGCCCCGGGCGGGCGGCACGCCCCTGATGTCCACGGTCCGGGTGGCCGGGCTGCGCGGCCCGGAGATGGACGCCCGGTACTGGGTGGACAACCTGCGTCAGCCGGTGCTGTTCGCCGACGCCATGGGTGTGCTGTTCGACGAGGGGATCACGCACGTCGTCGAGATCAGCCCCCACCCCATCCTCGCTCCTGCCGTGGAACAGCTGGCGGCGTCGCGTCCCGAGCCACCGCGCGCCCTGTCCACGCTGCAGCGGGACGCCGGCACGCCGACCGATCTCGCCCGGGCCTTCGCCCACGGGTACGTCGCCGGTCTCGAGCCGTTCGCCTCGTCCCCCGGCGGGTCATCCCCCGGCGGGTCGGCCACGCCCGAGTCGCCCACCGGGACCTTTGTGCCTCATCTGCCCGGGTACCCGTGGCGGCGTCGCGACTACTGGGTGGATGCGGGCCGGCGGCGCGCGGCGACCCACGGCGGCCTGGAGTTCACCCTCGTCCCCGCCGTCCATGAGCACGACACCTGGCAGGGGACGCTGGAACTGGCCGTCGACGAACACCCTTGGCTGCGCGACCACCAGGTCCACGACGCGATCGTGCTGCCGGGGGTCGCGATGATGGCGATGGCGCTGAACGCCGCCCGCGCCCGCCACGGGGCCAGGCCGCGGACCCTCGCCGCCGTGCGCTTCCGCAACGACCTCACCCTCCCCGGGCGCCAGAGCGGAGAATCACCCACAACGCTGAGTGCCCTGTGGCGGGACGATGTGACCGAAGGCGGCACCTTCACCCTGCTGTCGCTGCCCACGGGCGCGTCCGGCTGGACCGAGCACGCCGTCGCCCGGGTCCACCAGCGCCCGGCACCCGTCGAGGAGGTCGCCTTCCCCGAACACCTGCTGGACCTGCAGCCCGCCACCCCCGGGGCCTTCTACGAGGCCTGCTCCGCGCGTGGGCTGCGCTACGGGCCGGCCTTCCAAGGCATCCGGCGGCTCTGGGCCGACAGCGATGCGGCTCTCGCCGAGGTGTACCTGGACGATCGTTGCCGCGCTGGGGCCCGCCCGCACGGGCTGCACCCCGCGCTGTGGGACGGTGCCCTCCAGGTCGCACTGGCGCTGTGCGAGGGCACGGAGACCGTCGTGCCGACCGGCCTCGACCAGGTCGTCGTCCTGCAGGACATCGACGAACCCTGCACGCGGCTGTGGTCCTACGCCGTGCGCCGCACTCCGACACAGATCGACCTGCACCTCTTCGACGCCGACCGGCGACCCCTGATGATCATGCGGGGCCTGGCCCTGGAGGCGCTCGGAAGCGCGGAGACGACCGGCTCGGATGCCGAGCGGGTGCACCGTCTACGTTTCGTGGCCGAGCCGCGCGCCCGGGCCGCGGGGGCGCCGGGCGCAGAGCCACAGCCGGGGCCGGAAGGTCCCGGATCGGGGACCTGGGTCGTCTGTGGTGCGCCCGAGGACGGCGCGCGGGAGCTCGTCGACGCTCTCACGCAGGTCGGTGCCGCGGTCTCCTGGCTTCCAGCACCCACCGACACCGTCCCCGAGCAGCGGACCTCCGAACAGCGGACCTCCGAACAGCGGACGGAGTGGACGGGGCGGCTGCGCGCGGTCGGGGAACTCGCCGGCGTCGTGTTCGTCGCGCCCCGTGGCACCGCCGGGGTCGACGCGCAACGCCGCGCGTTGCCCGCCCTCGCCGCGATCGCCGCAGGCTGCCTGGAGCAGCCCACCCAGCCACGGCTCGCCGTCGTCACCGCCGACGCGCAGGCTGGGCGGCCCGCCGACCGGCCGGACCCGGGCGCGGCGCTGTTCTGAGGTTTTGTCCGCGTCCTTCGCCGCGAGCACCCGGAGCTCGCGCCGCTCGTGGTCGACGTCGCCCCGGCGGATGTCGGCTGGGCGGCGCAGTGCGCGGGCGAACTCGTCGTCGGCGACGGCGAGGACCAGGTCGTTCTGCGTGGCGAGCGCCGCCTGGCGGGCCGGCTCGTCCGCGGCGACGCCCTTGATTCGGACGACAGCGAGCCCGACGGCACCCGGCCCGATAGTGGTGAGGCCCCGGCGGTTGAGTGGCGAACCCCGCCGCAGCCCTTCCGCCTCACCCCGGCCCGGCCCGGCTTCTGGGACGGCCTGGAGCACCGGCCGCTACGTCGGCGCGCGCCCGCGGCGGGCGAGATCGAGATCGAGGTGACCGCCGCCGCCCTCAACTTCATCGACGTGATGAAGGCGATGGGCACCTACCCCGATCCCAGCGGCGGCGCGGCTCTGCTCGGCGGCGAGTGCGCCGGCCGGGTCAGCGCGGTCGGTTCCGGACGGCTTGGACGACGTCCACGCGGCCGGGCTGCCGCTGGTGATGCTCACCGCCTGGTACGGGCTGTACGACCTGGCCCGGCTCGGCCCGGACGAGACCGTGCTGATCCACTCCGCGGCCGGCGGGCTGGGGCTCGCGGCCGTCGCGGTCGCCCGGACGCTGGGCGCGCGGGTCCTGGCCACGGCCGGCAGTGAGGACAAACGCCGGTATCTGCGTGAGCTGGGTATCGCCGACGTCTTCGACTCCCGCGATCTGTCCTGGGCCGACGGCGTGCGCGCGGCCACCGGCGGGCGGGGCGTTGACGTGGTGCTCAACTCGCTGACCGGGGCAGCGATCCCGCTCGGGCTGGACGTCCTGGCCGAGGACGGCCGCTTCGTCGAGGTCGGCAAGAAGGACATCTACGGCGAGCGCACCATCAGCCTGGGTGCCTTCCGCAAGAGCATCAGCCTGGCCTCGGTAGACCTGGCCGGGCTGATGAGCAGGCGGCCCCGGCGCTTCGCCCGCCTGTTCGCGGAACTGTGGGACCGGGTCGTGGCGGGCGACCTCGCGCCCCTGCCGGTCACCACCTATCCCTTCGCCGAGGTCGCGGAGGCGCTACGGACGATGGCCTCCGGCAGCCACATCGGCAAGTTTGTGCTCACCGACCCGGCGTCGGTGCGGGCCGTCGTGCCCGAGCCGATGCCCGCGGGCGGGTTTCGACCGGACGGCACCTACCTGGTGACCGGCGGGCTGGGTGCGCTCGGCCTGTCGCTCGCAGAGTTCTTCGCCGAGCGGGGGGCCGGCGCGGTCGCGTTGCTGGGACGGTCCTTGCCGAGCGCGGAGGCGGCAGCCAGAATCGAGGCGATCCGCGCGGGCGGAACGCGGGTGCGGACGTTCGCCGTCGATGTCGCGGACGCCGCCGCGCTGGACGCCACCCTGACCCGGCTGCGGGGGGAGATGCCGCCACTGCGCGGTGTGGTGCACGCCGCCGGCCTGCTCGACGACGCCACCATCCTGCGGTTGCGGCCCGAGCAGATCGAACGGGTGCTCGCACCCAAGGTGGACGGCGCGCGCAACCTGGACGCGGCCACCGCGGCCGACCCGCTGGACCTGTTCGTGATGTTCTCCTCGGCAGCGGCCCTGTTCGGCAACGCTGCCCAGGCAGCCTACGCCGCGGGCAACGCCTTCATGGACACCCTGGCCGTGGCCCGCCGGCGTCGGGGGCTGCCAGCCCTGTCCGTGCAGTGGGGGCCGTTCACGCAGATCGGTCTGGCCGCGCAGGACGCCAACCGGGGCGCCCGGCTGGCGGAACGGGGCATGGGCGGCTTCACCGCCAACGAGGCCTGGGCGGCGCTGGCCGGCTTCCTGCGCCGCGACGAGCAGGTCGTCGGATACGTGCCGCTGAACCTGCGGCAGTGGTTCGACGCGTACCCCGACACCGCTGCCCAGAAGAGCTGGCAGGTGCTGCGCCAGGCCGCGTCGGCGGGTACACCGGCCGCCGCGGCCGGTGGCGCCTTTCTCACGCACCTGCGTAACGGCCCGACGGACGCCCGTCACGACCTGGTCGAGGCCAAGGTGCGCGAGCTCGCCGGCCGGGTGCTGCGGCTGGACCCGAAGGCGATCGAGAGCCAGACGCCGTTCAAGGCGCTCGGACTCGACTCGTTGCTGAGCCTGGAGCTGCGTAATCGCCTCGAGGCCACGTTCGGCCTCACCCTCTCGCCGACGCTGCTGTGGACCTACGGCAGTTCGCGGGCCCTCGCCGGGGTGCTGTGCGAGCGGATCTTCACCACCGTCGCCGCCTGAACACCGCACGATCGCGAAGGAACTGGTCTCATGAAATCCGGCAGTCACGTACAACCGGGCGGTCGCACGCCCTCCGGCGGCAGTTCGCCCACGCCGACGCCCCTGACGCGGGCGCTGGAAACGATCAGAAACCTCCGTGCCCAGCTCGACGCCCAGACCGGCCGGGCTCCGCTCGCCGTCGTCGGTGTCGGCCTGCGGCTGCCTGGCGGCATCGCCGACCTGGACGCCTACTGGGACGTCCTGGCCGCGGGGGGCGACCTCGTACGCCCCATGCCGGCGGCACGCAAGGGGCCCTTCTCCGCCGCCTGGGAGGGCCTGCCGCAACGGGGTGGCTTCCTCGACGAGGTGCTCGACTTCGACGCCGACTTCTTCGGAATCAGCCCGCGGGAGGCACGAGGGCTCGACCCACAGCACCGCCTGCTGCTCGAGGTGGCCTGGGAAGCGATGGAGAACGCCGCGCTGCCCCCCGACCGGTTGACCGGCGCCCGCACTGGTCTCTACGTCGGCATCACAGGTCAGGACTATCGGGACTGGCAGGCAGGTGAACCGGACGCCTACTGGGCGACCGGCAACGGCCACTGCTTCGCCGCCGGTCGACTCGCCTACACGATAGGGCTGACCGGGCCGGCCCTGGCCGTGGACACCGCGTGTTCGTCGTCGCTGGTCGCGGTGCATCTGGCAAGCCAGGCCCTGCGCCGCGGTGAGTGCGACGTGGCGCTCGTCGGCGGCGTCAACCTCGTTCTCTCGCCCCGGTCGACGCGGCTGGTCGCCCAGACCCGCTCGCTCGCCCCCGACGGGTTGTGCAAGGCCTTCGATGCCCGGGCCAACGGTTTCACCCGGGGCGAAGGATGTGGCGTGGTCGTGCTCAAGCGCCCCGACCACGCCGAACGGGACGGTGACCGGATCCACGCCGTGCTCCACGGCTCGGCGGTCAACTCCGACGGCCGCTCGTCCGGGTTCACCGCCCCGAACGTGCTGGCCCAGGTCGGGCTCGTCGAAGCCGCGCTCGCCGATGCCGGACTCACCCCGACCGACATCGGTCTGGTCGAGGCGCACGGCACGGGTACGGCGCTCGGTGACCCGATCGAGATGGAATCGCTCGTCACCGTGCTCGGCCGGCGCAACGGGGGTGCTCCGCTGCGGGTCGGCTCGGTGAAGACCAACATCGGTCATCTGGAGGCCGCCGCCGGCATCGCCGGGCTGCTCAAGGTGATCCTCTGCCTGCAGCGACGCGCCGTTCCGCCACTGGTGCACTTCACGACCCTGAACCCCAGAATCGATCTGGACGGCACCGGCATCACCCTGCCGCGGGACCTTCAGCAGTGGGGCCCGGCGGACGGCGGCCGGTGCGCCGGGGTGAGTTCCTTCGGCATGAGCGGCACGAACGCGCACCTCATCCTCGGGCCCGCCGGGGACGCGCCCGCCCCCGTAG